>NZ_JBHTLK010000229.1:0-11026 GCF_042678885.1 Saccharothrix hoggarensis | reverse complement strand
CGCGCGACCGCGCCGGCTACCACGCGGGGCGGCCGGCGCGGCGGACCTGCGAGCGGCTCACGCCGGGGCGCGCCCAGGCCGTGCTGGGCGTGCCGGTAGACGAGCTGGTCGACCGCAAGGTGCCGCTGAGCGACGTGTGGGGGAGCCGGGTGACCGACGAGGCCGCGTTGCGGGCCGCGCTGCTCGACCGGCTCGCGTCGGTCGAACCGGGCCGCTCGGACCTCGTGCACGCGGCGGCACGGCTGCTGCGCACCCGCGGGGTGGCGGAGACCGCGCGGGAACTCGCCGTCGGCGAACGGCGGCTGCGGACGTTGTTCGGCGAGGCGGTCGGCTTGTCGCCCAAGCGGTTCGCGCGGGTCGACCGCGTGCGCCGGGTGGTGGCGCGGGGCAGGGCGGGCGAGTGGGCGCGGCTGGCCGCCGAGCTGGGGTACTACGACCAGGCCCACCTGATCGCGGAGTTCCGGGCGACGATGGGCGTGCCGCCCGGCGCGTACGTCGCGGGCAACCTGCCGCCCGTCACGTCCTGCTAGAGCGCGTCCTGCCCGGGGCGGTCCAGCGCGAGGGCGAAGAACAGCGCCGTCTCGCCCTCGGCCGGCGTGCCCCGGTAGAACGTGGTGTCCAGCCCGCACAGGGCGAAACCCATCCGCCGGTACGCGCGCACGGCGGGCACGTTCACGGTGGACGTCTCCAGCCACGCGGTGAGCGCGCCGTGCTCACGGCCGTGCGCCAGCGCGTGCTCCAGCAGCGTCCGGCCGATGCCGAGCCCGCGGTGCTGCGGCGCGACG
The DNA here is from genome assembly GCF_042678885.1 of Saccharothrix hoggarensis. Taxonomy (GTDB): domain Bacteria; phylum Actinomycetota; class Actinomycetes; order Mycobacteriales; family Pseudonocardiaceae; genus Actinosynnema; species Actinosynnema hoggarensis. The sequence goes on along the minus strand of NZ_JBHTLK010000229.1, from coordinate 10,241 downwards.
GTGACCTGGTGGATCACCAGCCGGCGGCGCCAGTCCTCCACGTCGACCGCCACGAACCCGCGCACCCGCGGGCCGTCGGCGGCGACGAACACCGTGCCGCCCGGGTCGTCGTCCGGCGGGAACACCTTGCGCAGCGGCGGGTCGACCGGCGTCTCGCGCAGCCGGAAGCCGTCCGGCCCGGCGTCCACCTCGAACACCGCGCCGGTGGTGAACGAGTCGTCCAGCCGGCCGACCTGGTCCAGGTCGGCGGCCCTGGCGGCACGCAGGTCCACGGCGTCACACCTCCACGGCGTCAGGTTCCCACGGTGTCGAGTTCCCCGGCGTCAGACCCCGGCGTCAGACCTCGGCGTTCCGGACGGCGGCGGACGCGGTGATGGCGACGGCCGAGCCGACCAGGCCCGCGACGGCGAGCCACAGCGCGGTCCGGAGGCCGACCCAGTCGGCCAGCACACCGCCCAGCGGCGCGCCGAGGACGATCACGCCCCGGTTGACCGACCGGATGGTGGCGTTCATCCGGCCCTGCATCCGGTCCGGGGTGATCGCCTGCCGGTAGCCCATCTCCACCGGCCCGTCCAGGCCGATGGCCAGGAAGAACAGGAACTGCGCCGCGCACAGCAGCACGAAGCCTGACGCGCCGGACGTGGCCAGCGGGACCAGCGCGTACGCCACGGGGGTCAGCCAGCGACCGGCCAGGATGGTCGGCCCGACCCCGAACCGGCGGCCCGCGCGACCGGACAGCGACGCGCCGATCAGCCCGCCGAGCCCGCCCACGGCGAACGTCAGGCCGAACTCGAACGCGTCGAAGCCCAGCACGTCGAGCACCAGCACGGAGTAGCAGGTGGTGACCACCGCGGTGAACAGGAACCACAGGTGCGACGTGAGGGCGAGCGGGCGCAGCACGGGGTGCCGGTACACCCACCGCAGCCCGTCCCGGATCTCGCCGCGCAGGTCCCGCCGCGGCGCGGGGTCGAGTTGCTCGGTGGTGCGCAGCCGGGCCAGCAGCAGACCGGACACCAGGTACGAGACGGCGTCCACGAGGATTGCCAGGGGTCCGCCGACGAGCTTCACCAGCGCGCCGCCGAGGAACGGCCCGACGCCCTGCGCGACCGACCGGGTCTGCTCGATCCGGGCGTTGGCGTCGACCAGCCGCGCGCCCGGCACGAGCCGGGGCAGGAACGACTGGTGCGCCGCGTCGTAGAACAGGGACAACGTCCCGAACACCACGACCAGGCCGATCAGCGACGGCATGGTCAACGTCCCGGTGAACGCCAGCAGCGGGATGAGCGCCAGCACGGCGGCGCGCGCGAAGTCGGCCCCGACCAGCATCGGCAGCCGCCGTCGCCGGTCCACGACCACGCCCGCGAGCAGCCCGAACAGCAGGTACGGCAGCCACCGCGCGGCCTCCAGCAGGCCGACTCCGGTGGCGGTGGCGCCGAGCGTCAGCACCGCCACCGCGCGCAACGCCAGCGTGGTGATGTGCGTGCCGGCCAACGACACCGTGTCGGCCGCCCAGAAGCGGACGAAGTCCCGATGGCCCCGCAACGTCGTGTCGGTCATTCGATCACCCCCCACAGCCACCCTGCCATGCGCCGCTCAGGCCGCACCGAGGCCCGCCAGGCACGCCCGCGGCCAAGCACACCCGGCACGGCGTCGATCACCGGCACGGCGGCGCTCAGGGCGGCAGCGGTCAGCCAGGGCGGCGGTCAGGCAGGGGCGGTGGTCACGACGGCGGCCGGTCCGGGCGGCGGCGGTCAGGCAGGGCGACGGCGGTCAGGCAGGCGGCAGGGCTCAGGGCGACGGGCGGTCAGGACGGCTGGGAGGCGCCGCAGGCGGCGGCCCGGTCGAGCAGGAGCTTGCGCTCCCGCTCGTTGCGGGTGAGGCCGGCCGCCCGCTCGAACTCCGCCCGCGCCTCGCCGTCCCGGCCCAGCTTGGCCAGCAGGTCGCCGCGCACGCTCGGCAGCAGGTGGTAGCCCTTCAGCGCGGGCTCGTCCACGAGCTCGTCCACCAGTTCCAGCCCGACCTCCGGGCCGAACGCCATCCCGATCGCCACCGCGTGGTTCAGCTCCACGATCGGGGACGGCGCGACCAGCGACAACGCCTCGTACAGGCCGGCGATCCGGGTCCAGTCGGTGTCCTCCGGCACGCGGGCCCGCGCGTGGCACGCGGCGATGGCCGCCTGCAACGCGTACGGGCCGGCGGCCCCGCCCAGCGACTCGGCCTTCTCCAACGCCGCCAGCCCGCGGCGGATGAGCAGCTGGTCCCAGCGGGCCCGGTTCTGGTCCAGCAGCAGCACGGGCTCGCCGTCCGGCCCGATCCGCGCCTTGGCGCGCGACGCCTGGATCTCCATCAACGCCACGAGCCCGTGCACCTCGGGTTCGCGCGGCACGAGGCCGGCCAGCACGCGGCCGAGCCGGAGGGCGTCCTCGCACAGCGCCGGGCGCATCCAGTCGTCGCCCGCGGTGGCCGAGTAGCCCTCGTTGAAGATCAGGTAGATCACGCCGAGCACCGACGCCAGCCGCGCGTCCCGCTCGTCCTCCGCCGGCACCTCGAACGGCACGCCGGCCTTGGCCAGCGCCTTCTTCGCCCGGACGATCCGCTGCGCCACCGTCGACTCGGGCACCAGGAACGCGCGGGCGATCTCGTCGGTGGTGAGGCCGCCCAGCATCCGCAGCGTCAGCGCCACCTGCGCCTCGGTGGACAGCACCGGGTGGCAGGCGGTGAACACCAGGCGCAGCAGGTCGTCGTCGATCTCGCCGACGGTGGCCGCCGCGTCGGGCACGTGGTCGGCGCCGGTGTCGCGGCCGATCTGCTCCAACTTGCGCCGGTAGTTCCGGTCACGCCGGATGAGGTCGACGGCGCGGTTCTTCGCCGCCGTCATGAGCCACGCGCCGGGGTTGCGCGGCACGCCGTGCTCCGGCCACTGCTCCAGCGCCGTGACCAGGGCGTCCTGTGCCAGCTCCTCGGCGAGGCCGACGTCGCGCACCATCCGTGCCAGCCCCGCGATGAGGCGGGCGGACTCGATCCGCCACACCGCTTCCACCGCACGCCGCGCATCGGTAGCCGTCACGGGGACGGATCAGATCAGCTACCGATGCGCGGCGGCAAGCGGAACGGCGTGGCGTGCCGCCCGCGGGTCAGCCGTTGGCGCGGGACTCCTGCTCGGCGCGCAGCTCGCGCTCCCGCTCCTTCAGCTCGGGCGAGGCGTTGACGAAGTCGTCCTCGGTGAAGACCTGCCGGATCTCGATCTGCGACTCGTCGCCGGTGGGGTTCGGCACCCGCTTCACCCACTCCACGGCCTCCTCCAGCGACTTGACCTCGATCAGCCAGAAACCCGCGATCAGCTCCTTGGTCTCGGTGAACGGCCCGTCGACCACGGTGCGCTTGTCGCCGGAGAAGTAGACCCGGGCGCCCTTGGAGCTGGGGTGCAGGCCCTCGCCGGCCAGCATCACGCCGGCCTTCACCAGCTCCTCGTTGAACGCGGCCATCTCGTTCAGCTGCTCCGCGGTCGGCTGGACGCCCGCCTCGCTGTCCTCGTTCGCCTTCACGATCACCATGAAACGCATGTCGTTCTCCCTGTCGGTTCGCTCGGCCGTCCATCCTGGCCCGTACCTGAGCGACGAACGAGCGGGGTCGTGGATCGACACGGCGGCCGAGGTTTTTCCAAGATTTTTCCGCAGGCCGTCGACCAGCGCTTTTACGTGATCGGCGAGCCTCCGGTCACACCGATGACCTCGCCGGTGATGTAGCTCGACTCGGACGAGGCGAGGAAGACGTACAGCGGCGCCAGCTCGGCGGGCTGCCCGGCGCGGCCCATCGGCGACTGCTCGCCGAAGCTCTCGACCTTCTCCGGCGGCATGGTGGCCGGGATGAGCGGTGTCCACACCGGACCGGGCGCGACGGAGTTCACCCGGATCTTCCGGTCGACGAGGTTCTGCGCCAGGCCCTTGGTGAAGTTCACGATGGCGGCCTTGGTGGTGGCGTAGTCGAGGAGCTGGAACGACGGCTGGAAGCCCTGGATGGACGACGTGGTGATGATCGAGGAGCCCTCGGGCATGTGCGGCACGGCCGCCTTGCACAGCCAGAACATCGCGTAGACGTTCGTCTTCAGGACGCGGTCGAACTGCTCGGTGGTGATGTCGAGCAGACCGCCTTCCTGCGACATCTGGTAGGCGGCGTTGCTGACCAGGACGTCGACGCGCCCGAACTCCTCGACCGCGCGGGCCACGACGGCCGCGCACTGCGACTCCTCGACCAGGTCGCCGGGGACCGTGACGGCCTTGCGCCCGGCCTCCTCGACCAGGCGCGCGGTGTCGCGGGCGTCCTTCTCCTCCGACGGCAGGTACGAGATGAGCACGTCGGCGCCCTCGCGCGCGAACGCCAGCGCGACGGCCCGGCCGATGCCGGAGTCGCCGCCGGTGATCACGGCCTTCTTGTCGGTCAGCCGCCCCGTGCCGCGGTACGTGCTCTCGCCGTGGTCGGGGGTGGGGCGGACGTCGTCGGTCAAACCGGGGTACTTGATGGGGGTCTCGGCCATGCCCGCAGGGTGCCCACGCGCAAGCCGCCTGAACACGCCGACGGCGCACCTCCGGGTGGAGGTGCGCCGTCACGGGTCCGCTCGGCGCGGTCAGCCCGCGGTCTGCCGGCGGAGGACGCGCTGGAGCGTGAAGGCGCCGGGGCCGAGGGCGGCGAGCAGCAGGAACACCCAGCTGTAGACGGCGGCCAGCTCGCCCATGTTGTGCATCGGGAGCAGCGCCTCGGGCTGGTGGACGGTGAAGTACGCGTAGGCCATCACGCCGGACAGCACGAACGCCACCGGCCGCGCGGCCAGGCCCACCAGCACCAGGACCGCGCCGACCAGTTCGATGACGCTGCCGTACCAGCCCGGCCACGAGCCGAACGGCACCGCGGCGCCCTGCCCGTCGATGCCGCCCAGGTAGCCGAGGCCCTGGAGGCCGTGGCAGCCGAAGAGGAACGACACGACGATCCGGAAGGCGGCGAGCACCAGGTCGTTGCGCTTGGTCGCGGTGGAGGTGGCGGCGGGGCGGGTGTCGGTCGTGGTGGTCATCTCAGCTCCCCTTCTCGGTGGTCTCACTGACACGACGAACGGGGTCGCGCCGGATCGACAGGTCCGCCGAACTTTTTTCCGGGAAGTCGAGCTGGACGGTGAAACGGCTGGTCGGGGGCGGCAGCGGCTGGCCGCGGCGGAAGAACCGGACCGGTCGCGGGTCGGTCGCCTCGGCCCGCATCGCGTCGAGGTCGGCCTCGGTCGGCGCACGGGCGACGGACGGGCCGGGCCGGTGGTCGAGCGGCGGCGCCGGAGGCAGGTGCTCGTCCGGCAGCGGGGGCAGGTCGAGCCGGCACGCGACCAGGCCGGGTGTCTCGGGGACGTCCACCGGGAACACCGAGCCCGGCCACACGTAGTCGAGGTCGTCCGGCACGTCGGGGAACAGCGGGCGGTAGAAGTCCGGGTCCTTGCGGAGGAGGGCGGACCGGTGGCTGCGGTGCAGCTCCTCGTCACCCAGCCACGGCGGCAGGAGGCCTTCGGCCAGGCACCACGACCACGTCGGCTCCCGCCCGCCCGTGAACTCCAGCAGCACGGCGCGCACCCCGTCCCGGTGGCCACGCCGACGCCACTCGTCGCACACCGCCGCCCCGTAGGCGACGAGCGCGGGCGTGAAGCCGCGCCACATGACGACCGCCGGGTGGTGCTTCCAGCCGTACTCGGGCCAGACCAGGGCCCGCAGCACCTGCAACGTCTCCACGCGCTGCTTGCCGAGCCGCCGCGAGTCGAGGACGGCGGCGCTGCGGCCGAAGGTGGCGCACGGCAGGAACGTCTGCACCCGTGCCGCTTACCCCGCGTGGACGGTGGTCAAGCGCCCGGACCGGGTGGTCGTGCCCCGGACGGGCTGGCAAGAGACCGCCGGTCTGTTAGGTTGCCCCGGTGGAGTTCCAGCGCGCCAGGCGACCCGAGCAGGTGGAGCAGCGGCGGCGCACGATCCTCGACACGGCGTGCTCCATGCTGCGCGACCGGCGCGTCGCCGACATCAGCCTGCGCGAGCTGAGCGAGCGCGTGGGGCTCGCGAAGTCGAACGTCCTGCGGTACTTCGACAGCCGCGAGGCGATCTTCCTCGAAGTGCTGGACGAGGAGTGGGGCGCTTGGCTGGACCAGGTCGAGGCCGACCTGGCGTCCGCCGACGGCGCGGTCGACGTCGCGAGCGCGATCGCCGGGTCGCTGGTGCGCCGCCGGCTCCTGTGCGAGCTGATCAGCGGCATGGCGGGCGTGCTGGAGCGGAACATCTCCGTCGACTGCGCCCGCGCCTTCAAACGCCGCGCGACCGCGCGCACGGCACGGCTGGCCGACCTCGTGCGCGCCCGCGTGCCGGAGCTGGACGACGCGGCGGCACGGCACTTCGCCGGCGTCGTGCTCGTGCTGACGGCCGGCCTCTGGCCGCACGCGAACCCCACCGACACGGTGGCCGCGGTGCTGGCGGAGCTGGGCGCGCCGCCGGCCGACGAGCTGTTCCGCGACGGCCTGACCGAGGGCCTGGTCAACCAACTGGTGGGACTCGTCGCCCGGGCGCGGGCGGCCGACGCCTAGGGTGCTCCCCCGTGAAGGCACTCGTGGTTCGCGGTGGCTGGGCCGGGCACTCGCCGGTGGAGGCCACCGACTCGTTCCTGCCGTTCCTGCGCTCCTCGGGCTTCGAGGTCGACGTGTCCGACTCGCTGGAGGCCTACGACGCCGGCCTCGGTGCGTACGACCTGATCGTCCAGTGCTGGAGCGACGGCGTGCTGACCGACGACCAGTTCGCCTGCCTCGACGCGGCGGTGCGGTCCGGGACGGGGCTCGCCGGGTGGCACGGCGGCCTGGTGGACGCGTTCCGCCACTCCCGCGAGTACATGCGGTTGGTCGGCGGTCAGTTCGTCGCCCATCCCGGTGATGTCGTGGACCACCGGGTGGACATCACGTCCACGCACCCGGTGGTGGCGGGCCTGTCCGGGTTCTCGCTGCGGACCGAGCAGTACTGGGTGCTGACGGACGGGCTGAACGACGTGCACGCCACGACGACGTTCGCCGCCGACCCGCTCTGGCACGCGCCGCTGACCGTGCCCGCGGTGTGGACGCGCCGGTGGGGCGCGGGCCGGGTCTTCGCGTGCACGATCGGCCACTTCCCGGCCGACCTCGCCCTGCCGCCGGTCCGGACGCTGGTCGAGCGCGGCCTCCTCTGGGCGGCCCGGCCCGCCGGCTGACGTCCGGCCCGCGCGTTCCCGGGCACCGGCCCTGTCGCCATCAGCCCTGTCGCCGGTCAACCTGTCGCGGTCAGCCCTGGGGGTCGTCAGCCGCGTCGTCGGCGCGGCACGCGTCGAGCACGCGGGCGCGCAGCCACCGGTGCGCCGGATCGGCGTCGAAGCGGACGTGCCACAGCAGCGAGACCACCACCTCGGGTGCCCGGAAGGGCAGCTCGAACGCGCGCATCCCCTGCCGCAGGGGCGCGGTGTGGCGCTCCGGGACCGTGGCGACCAGGTCGGAGGCGTTCGCCAGCGCCAACGCGGCGCCGAAGCCGTCGACCACCGTGACGACGGTCCGCCGGTGGCCCGTCGCGTGGAGGGCCTCGTCCACCAGCCCTTCCCCCAGGCCGCGCCTGGAGACGTGCACGTGGCGCGCGGAGGCGTACCGGGCGGCGGTCACCGTCCCCGTGCCGAGCGGGTGCTCGTCCCGCACCACCCCGATGAACCGGTCGGTGAAGAGGGGCGCGGTCACGACGTCCGGGGGGACGGCGCGGTCGACGACGCCCGTCTCCAGGTCCACCAGGCCGTCCCGCAGGCGCACCACGTCCTTCTTGGCCTTCCGGAGGAACCGCAGGCGCACGCCGGGCGCCGTCCGGCCCACCTCGGCCACCAACGCGGGCCCGAACCCCTCCACGAACCCGTCGCTGGAACGCACCGTGAACGTCCGCTCCAGCGTCGCCAGGTCCAGCCTTTCCGCCGGCCTCAGCACCTCTTCGGCTTCCCGGACCAGCTCGCGCACGCGGTCGCGGATCGCCACCGCGTGGGGCGTCGGCGCCAACCCCCGGCCGGCCCGCACCAGCAGCGGGTCCCCGGTGGCCCGCCGCAGCCGGGCGAGCGCGCGACTCATCGCGGACGGGCTGAGCGCCAGCCGTTCCCCCGCCCGCGTCACGCTGCCCTCTTGGAGCAGGACGTCAAGGGTGACCAGCAGGTTCAGGTCAGGTCGCGCCATACCCGAACGATCTCACGAACGCTCTGTGACGTGGCGTCCCGTGCACAAGTGGCTTGCCATCTTTGCGCCTTCCGCCAGGTCGGAACGCGCCTTACGTTCGGTGAGACCGGCGTCCACCGCGACCGGCACCGACTCCAGGAAGCGACCACCGCCTTGACACCGGCAACCCCACCGGCGCCGCCGGAGCACCGCCCGCCACTGACCGGGGTGCTCACCGCGCTGTCCCTGTCCGTGCTGCTGCCCGCGCTGGGCACCAGCGTCGCCAACATCGGCCTGCCGGCCGTGGCGACGGCCTTCGACGCCCCGTTCAACCAGGTGCAGTGGGTGGTGATCGCCTACCTCCTCGCCCTCACGACGGTGATCGTCGGGGCCGGGCGGCTCGGCGACCTCGCCGGCCGGCGTCGGCTGCTGCTGGGCGGCGTAGCCGTCTTCACCCTCGCGACGCTGCTGTGCGGTCTCGCGCCGAACCTGCCCGTGCTGATCGCCGGCCGGGCGCTCCAGGGGGCCGGTGCCGCGTGCATGATGGCGCTGAGCATGGCGTTCGTCGGCGAGACGGTGCCGCCGGACCGGACCGGCCGGGTCATGGGGCTGCTCGGCACGATGTCGGCCGTCGGCACGGCGCTCGGGCCGTCCCTCGGCGGAGTCCTGATCGCGGCGTTCGGCTGGCGCGCCATCTTCCTCGCCGCCGTGCCGCTCGGCGTCCTCGCGTACGTGCTCGCGCACCGCGTCCTGCCCGGCCCCGCGCCGACGCCGCGCGCCGCACGCCCCCGGTTCGACGTCGTGGGCATGGCCTTGCTGGCGGTCACCCTGGGCGCCTACGCGCTGGCGATGACGGTGGGGGACGACCCGTTCGGCCCGGTCGCCGCGGGCCTGCTCACCGCCTCGGCGATCGGCCTCGTCCTGTTCGTCGCGGCCGAGCGCCGGGCGTCGTCCCCGCTGGTCGCCCTCTCGACCTTCCGCGACCCCGTCCTGGCCGCCGGCCTGGCCACCAGCGCCCTGGTCTCGACGGTCCTGATGACGACCCTCGTCGTGGGCCCCTTCCACCTGGCCCTGGCGCTCGGCCTCGACCAGGCACTGGTCGGGCTGGTGATGTCGGCGGGCCCGGTGGTGGCAGCCCTCGTCGGCGTCCCGGCCGGCCGGGCCACCGACCGTTCCGGGACCGGAGTCGTGGTGGTCGTGGGGCTGTCCGGCATCATCGCCGGCACCGCGGTGCTGGCCGTGGTGCCGGTGGCGGCCGGTGTCCTCGGATACGTCGTGCCCCTGGTCGCCGTCACGGCGAGCTACGCGCTGTTCCAGGCGGCCAACAACACCGCGGTCATCAAGCACGTGGCGCCGGACCGGCGCGGCGTGGTGTCGGGCATGCTGAACCTCTCCCGGAACCTCGGTCTCATGACGGGCGCGTCGGTGATGGGCGCGGTGTTCGGCTCCGCCACCGGTGACGTCACCGCGGCAGCGTCGGCGGACGTGGCCCGCGGAACGCACCGGACGTTCGCGGTCGCCGCCCTGCTCGTGGCCGTCGGCCTGGCCGTGGTCCTGGCCCTCCGGCCGCGTTCCCCGCGCTGAGGCCGCTCAGGCGTCCGAGGCGGGCAGGGCGGCGGGTTCCGAGTCGGACAGGTTCTCCGGCAGCCTCAGGCCCTCGTGGAGCGGCACGAGCTCGGACTGCAGCACGAGTGCCGCCCCGCCGATCGCCGACGCCGTGGCGGCCGAACGGGACAGCCGTACGTCGACGCCGTGCGCCGCGCGGGAGAAGAACGCGCGGTCGAGCTCGTCCCGCACCACCGGCAGGTAGACCGAGCCGGCGATGGCGAAGCTCGGCCCGGTGAGCACCAGGACCTCCAGGTCCATGATGTTCGCCAGCGTCCGCGCCGCCACGGCGACGTACCGCGCCGAGCGCTCCAGGATGGCCGTCGCCGACGGGTCGCCCCGCCGTGCCGCCCGGCTCACGGCGGCGAAGTCGGACGACACCGACCGCGACCGGCCGGTCAGCCCGGCCGCGCTCGCCAGC
>NZ_JBHTLK010000228.1:0-11098 GCF_042678885.1 Saccharothrix hoggarensis | reverse complement strand
ACCGGCCGGCCCGCGGCCCACGCCCCGCACGCGCCACTGGCCCGTCGCCAGGCGCCGGCGCCCGGCTCGCAGCCGCCGAACCCGTTCGTGCCGACGCCGCAGCAGGCCGCGCCGGAGAAGAAGGGCAAGGGCGGGCTGGTCGGGTGCGTCGTCGCGTTGGCCGTGCTGGGCGGGCTGCTCTTCAACGTGGTGCGTGAGATCATCGAAGCCGTGGCCGACCTGCTGCGATGATCTCGCTTAGGCCACCCGAACGGCGGATGTGGTCATGCCGGTGAATCGGTCCGGCTACCCTTACGGCCTGCACATCGGCGGGGGTGAGCACCATCCAAGACGGCGGCACAGGGGCCTCGACCAGCCACCGGATTCGCAGCGTGTTGGCGATCCGGCCGTTCCGCAGGCTCTGGGGTGTCACCTATCTGTGCAGTGTCGGTGACTGGCTGTCACTCCTCGCGTTGACGGGTCTGGTCAGCCAGATGACCGAGAGCTACCAGTGGCAGAGCTTCTCGCTCAGCCTGGTCGTGCTCACGCAACTCCTGCCCGGCATCCTGTTCGCGCCGCTCGGCGGCGTGCTGGCCGACCGGTTCGACCGCCGCAAGGTCATGGTCGTCTGCGACGTGCTGCGCGGCGGCCTGTTCATCTCGATCGCCCTGGTCGGCACCACGTGGTGGCTGTTCGTGGCGAACTTCCTGGTCGGCTGCTGCGCGATGCTGTGGATCCCGGCCAAGGACTCCGCGGTGCCGAACCTGCTGCGCCGGCCCGACCAGGTGGAGACGGCCAACCAGCTCGGCCTGGTGATGACCTACGGCATCTCGGTCATCTCCGGCGCGGGCCTGTACTCGATCATCTCCGGCATCCCCGGCTACCTGCACGTCCAGAGCTCGGACCTCGAATTCCGGATCGCCACCATCGCGGTCGTGGTCAACGGGGCGCTGTACCTGACCGCGGCCATCCTGGTCGCCACCCGCATCCCGGAGCTGTCCGGCCGCGCCACCGCCGTCAACCGGCGGCGCGAGGACGGCGAGAAGCTCGGCTTCTTCGCCATGCTGCGCGACGGCATGCGGTACGCGGGCCGCACCCCGCTGGTCCGCGGCCTGGTCATCGGCATGATCGGCGCGTTCGCCGCGGCGGGCGCGGTCATCGGCACGGCCCCGCTGTACGCGGACTCGCTGCTGGGCGGCGCGTCGACGTTCGGCCTGCTGTTCGTCGCCGTGTTCACGGGTCTGGCGGTCGGCATGGCGACCGCGCCGCGGATGGCCCGGCGGCTGCCCTACGACCGGCTGTTCGGCGTGACGATCGTGGTCGCCGGCCTGAGCCTGGTGGTGGTGGCGTTCGCGCCGCACCTGTGGGTCGCCTTGATCGCGGTCGGGTTCGTCGGCGCGTCGGCGGGCATGGCGTTCCTGACCGGCCTCACCATCGTCGGCGCGCAGGTCGAGGACGCGATGCGCGGCCGGACCGTGGCGCTGCTGCAGTCCTTGCTCAAGATCGTCCTGTTCGCCGCGTCGGCCGCCGCGCCGCTGCTGGTGTCGGTGGTGCAGAAGCGCACGATCACCGTCTTCAACCACCCGATGCAGGTGGACGGCACCCGTCCGGTGCTGTTCGGCGCGGCCCTGATCGCCGTGCTGCTCGGGCTCATCGCCTACCGCCAGATGGACAACCGGCGCACCGAGCCGCTGTTCTCGGACCTGCTCGCGGCGCTGCGCGGACGGGCGCGGCGCACCGGCGGCATCCTCATCGCGGTCGAGGGCGACACCCGGCAGGACACGTCCGTGCAGGCCAGGCGGCTGGCCGAGGCGTTGCGCGCGACCGGCCGCGAGGTCGTGCTGGCGTCCGACCCGGACCTCGACGAGCAACGGCTCCGCAACCTGCTGTCCACGGCCGACCTGGCCGGCGTGCGGGCGCACGCCCTGGTGGCCGCGGCGGTGCGGGCGGACGTGGTGGAGCGCGAGGTGCGGCCGGGGCTGGAGCGCGGCGCGCTGGTCGTCATGGAGCGGTACGTCGACAGCCCGCTGGCGCACTTCAGCGCGGCGGGCAGCGTCGAGCCGCGCGAGGTGGAGGGCCTGGTCGACTGGGCCACCGGCCGGCTGCGCCCCGACGTGACGGTGCTGCTGGACCGATCGCCGTCCGAGGTCCGCGCGTCCGGCGGCACGCTCGACACCGTCGAGCACCACTGGCGGGTGCAGAAGCTCCTCACGGACATGGCGTCGGCCGACCCGGAGCGGTACATCGTGGTCGACGCCGACGGCACCGAGGACGAGGTCGCCGAACGGGTGTCCGCCGTGGTGTTGCCGCTGGTGGCACGGGGTGCGCACCCCGCGCCGAAGCCGGTGGCGGAGTCGTCCTGACGGATCGGTACGGTCGCGTCGTGAACCGTGGTGTGTGGGGCGAGGTCGTCGGCCAGCCCGAGGCGGTCGCGGTGTTGTCGGCGGCGGCCGAGGCTGCCGCGTCGATCGTGGCCGGTGGGTCGCCCGCGCCGGGCGCGATGACCCACGCCTGGCTGTTCACCGGGCCGCCCGGCTCGGGGCGTTCCGGGGCGGCGCGGGCGTTCGCCGCCGCGTTGCAGTGCCTCGCCACCGACGACCGGCCCGGCTGCGGCTCGTGCCCCGGCTGCCACACGGCGCTGGCGGGCACCCACGCCGACGTCCGGGTCGTCTCGCCCGAGGGCCTGTCGATCTCGGTCGGCGAGATGCGGGCGCTGGTGCAGGTGTCGGCCCGCAGGCCCACGTCCGGGCGGTGGCAGGTCGTCATCATCACCGATGCCGACCGGCTCACCGAGGGCGCGGCGAACGCGCTGCTCAAGGCCGTGGAGGAGCCGCCGGACCGGACCGTGTTCCTGCTCTGCGCGCCGTCCGACCACCCCGAGGACGTGTCGGTGACCATCCGGTCGCGCTGCCGGATCGTGTCGCTCGGCACGCCCCGCGCCCCGGCCATCGCGTCCGCGCTGGAGGACGAGGGCATCGCGCCCGAGGTGGCGTCGTGGGCGGCGTCCGTGTGCGGCGGGCACGTCGGGCGGGCGCGGCGACTGGCGACCGACGAGCAGGTGCGCGCGCGACGCGAGGCCGTGCTGCGCATCCCGCTGGCGCTGCGGCGCCCGGCGGACATCTTCACCTGCGCCGACCAGCTCGTGTCGGCCGCCGAAGGCGACGCGCAGACCGCGAACGAGGGCCGTGACCAGGCCGAGCGCGAGGCGTTGGAGACCGCGATGGGCGGCGGCGGCACGGGCAAGGGGACGGCCGCCGCGTCCCGGGGGGCCAAGGGCGCGTTGAAGGACCTGGAGAAGCGGCAGAAGTCGCGCGCCACCCGGACCCAGCGCGACTCGCTGGACCAGGCGTTGGTCGACCTGGCCGCGTTCTACCGGGACGTGCTGGTGACGGCGTCCGGGGCGGACGCGGTGCTGAACCACCCGGACCGGGCCGAGGACGCCCGCACCGCCGCGGCGGCGTGGACGCCCGAGTCGACGTTGCGCCGGCTGGAGGCCGTGCTGAACTGCCGGACCGCGCTGGAGCTGAACGTGAAGCCCCGGATCGCCGTCGAGGCCATGCTCACCACGCTCCAGCGCGGCTAGCGGTCACTCGTCCTTCGGGGGGTCTCCGGCTCGGCGCTCTTCGGCTCGGGGGTCTCGGGCTCGGCGCTCTTCGGCTCGGTGGTCTTCGGCCCGGGGCTCTTCGGCTCCGGGGTGTTCGGCCCGGCCGGCACCCGGCGGCGGCCGGGCAGGGCGGCGACCATCACGACACCGGCCAGCAGCAGCGCGGCGCCGGTCCAGAAGATCGGCACGGTCCGGTAGGCCGCGTTCGTGTAGGCCAGCGGCTGGTCCTTCCGCGGCGGCGCGGCCTGGCCGCCACCACCGGGCTGGGCCGGCGCCGGAGCGCAGACGACGCCGCCGTTCGGGGCGGCCGCGCGCACGATCTGCTCACCCAGGGACACCTGTGCCAGCGCCGACGGCAGGTTCGGCAGACCGAGGGCATCGGTCGGCAGCAGTTGGAGGTCGAGCAGGCGCGCGGTCGCCCCGAGCATGAACCCCTTGATCGCGGGGCCGTCCTGCTGGAGCGGGCCGTCGATCACCATGTCCTTCTGGTTGAGCTGGGCGACCTGCAGGCGCAGCACCCCGATGTCGAGCTTCGGCAGGCCCTGGGCCAGGTCGCCGACGAGCGGCACGTCCTGCCCCGGCACGACGCCGATCGGCACGTCGAGCTTGGGGTTGGCCGCGTCGAGCGTGCCCAGCACCCGGTCGCCCTGGCTGACCCGCAGCACCGGCGCGGAGTAGGTGATCCCGGACGTCGCCTTGTCGCCCGTGGACAGCGCCACCAGCGTCGGCCGGCTGACCACGTCCACGCGGATCTCCGCCGCGGTGCCCGCGAGGAGCCGGATGCTCGCCGCCTGCAGCGTGGACGTCGACTTGACGGCCTTGTTGGCGCTGCCGGGGAGGTCGACGAGTTCGACCGTCGAGTGGGCGGTCATCGTCTCCGGCAGGCTGAGCAGCGAGCCGTTCGCGCCGGTGTCGGGCGTGCCGGAGAGCAGGCCGCCGAGTTGGCTGAGCGGGCCGCTGAGCTGCTTCACGTTGTCGATCAACGCCTGCTTGGCGGCGGCGTCCAGCTTCGGGGTGTCCTGGGTGAGCATGCCGGTGAGGTCGGTCGAGCCCGGCAGGGTCGGGATGGCGTTGAGGACGCTGAGGCTCGCCACGGACGTCTTCGCGTCCGCGAGCGGGCGCACGCACGGGCCCAGCTCGTCGTCCCAGCGGGCGTGCGCGCTGCCGTTGAGGAGGCCGACCCTGAGCAGGGCGTCGAGCGGCGTGGCCGGCGGGTTGAGGCCGCCGGTGACCGGCGCCCCGTTGTCCGGCGAGGCCGTCTGCACGAGCGTGCCCGGCGTCTGCGGCGCCCGTCCCCGCACCGCGAAGCCCAGGGGCGACGCCTGCGCGACCGCCCGTTCGTAGGACAGGAACGCCTCGGTGTTCGCCTGGGCGGACGCGAGCCCGACCCCCACCTCCGCCGCCGACTGCTTGGGCAGCTGCTCGCCGAAGCCGGGCAGGACCGTGTTGGTCGGCGTCGAGTCCGGCGCGAGCCTGACCACCGCGAGCCCCGTCCCGGCGTCCCCGATCGCGTGAGCCCGGATGGGCGGACCGGCCGACACCGGGGGCTGGCTCGGGTCACGCGGCCCCGGCACCGGGGTCGTCACCGGCTGGGCGAACGCGGGAGAGGCGCAGAGCGCGACCAGCACGGCGGCGGCGGGCAGTGCCATCAGGCGCATGTGGTCGAACCTCCACGACAGCGGCGTCATCGCGCGTCACCGCGTGAGCGGCGTCACCCCTGGTCTAACGACCGGACCCCCTCTCGGTGACGCCTGCGACGTCCGCTATAGTTGTCGCGTCTCGCCGCCTTAGCTCAGTCGGCCAGAGCGGTTCACTCGTAATGAACAGGTCGTCGGTTCGATTCCGACAGGCGGCTCAGGTGAGATTCAGGCCCGGCGCGTCCTGCGCCGGGCCTGATCTGTCTCTCCGTCAACGCATATGCACCCAGCGTGGTGCACCGTTGCTCCATCCGAGTGACCTTCGTGACATCTCCGTCAGCTGTGGGCGACGGTGTCGTTGCCCCCGTGGAGGTGATGGCGATGGTCGCGACGATCGTGCTGACGGTGCTGGCGTTGCCGCTCGTCGTGCTCGCGGCACGCGTGGGACGTCGGCGGTGGGTTCGGCGGACCGCCGCACGGGTCCGCGCCGAGCTGTTCCACCACTGGGTGGGCGAGCCGAGCGGCCGTTACCTCATCCGGTCCTGACGACCGGCGCGGCGATGCGGGTGATCACGTCGCCGTAGCGGCGGGCCACCTCGACGCGGACGGTCTCGGGCGTGCCGACGACGGCGAACGCGTGCAGCACCTCGTCGGTGACGGCGGCGGCCATGTCGTCCCACAGCTGCCGCCTGGACAGGCGGTGCAGCTCGTCGTGCAGCTCGCCCCAGCCGTGCAGGTCGAGGACCTTGCGGTAGGCGGGCGTCGAGCCGTAGAACGCGACCTGCCGCCTGACCTCGGCGATGCCCTCCTCGTCGCACGCCACCAGCGACGGCCCGCTGATCTCCATGCCCGCCAGGGGTTTGCCCGCCTTGGCCCGGCCGCGCGCCAACGCGGGCAGCGTCACCTCGCGCAGGTAGCGCTCGGTGGTGAAGTTGTGGCACAGGAAGCCGTCCGCCACCTCGCCCGCGACCTCGGTCATCAGCTCGCCGACGCCCGCGAGCCACACCTTGGGCTGGCCGTGCGGGTTGGGGCCGGGGTCGAAGAACGGCGTCATCAGCGTGTGCGTGTAGAACTCGCCGCGGAAGCGGAGGCGGTCGCCGGTCTCCCAGCTGTGCCAGATGGCGCGCAGCGCCAGCACGAACTCGCGCATCCGCACGGCGGGCCGTGACCACGGCATGCCGAACCGCTTGGTGACGTGCGGCTCGACCTGGGATCCGAGGCCGAGGTTGAACCGGCCGCCGGAGAGCAGCTGGAGGTCGTTGGCCTGCACGGCGGTGCTCATCGGGTTGCGGGCGAACGCCACCGCGATCGCCGTGCCCAGTTCGACCCGGTCCACCTGCCCGGCCACCCGGGCGAGCGCGAGGAACGGGTCGTGCCGCGTCTCCGCCACCCAGAACCCGTCGCAGCCCGCGGCTTCGGCGGCACGGGCGGCGTCGAGCACGGTCAGCGGGTCGTGCGCGATCTCCAGCCGGTCGACCTTCATGGGCACGTTCTACTACCCGGCCGACCGCCGCCCACCACCCGCCGCCACCGCCCGGCGAGCGCCACGCGGTTATTCGACTTGAGTCTGCCGTTACGTCAATTCCTAGCTTCGACGCATGCCACCCGCGAGGAAGACCCACGAAGTCACGCTGAACCTCGACGCCGGCGCCGCGTCGATGATGGACCTGGGCAAGATGCTCGGCCAGACCGGCGTCAACCTGGTCGGCGTCAAGCGCGCCTACGACGAGGCCACGGCCGGTCAGCGCGGAGACGTCGTCCCGGTCGTCGTGACGGTCCGGGACGACAAGTCGTTCGAGCTGCGCCTGAAGACGCCGCCGACCGCGTTCCTGATCCGCAAGGCGTTGGGCGGGAAGGGTTCCGCCCAACCCGGTCACGCGTCGGCGGGCACGCTCGGCGAGGCGCAGTTGCGCGCCATCGCCGAGCGGAAGCTGCCGGACCTGAACACGACGGACGTCGCGGCGGCCATGCGGATCGTGGCCGGCACCGCCCGTTCCATGGGGGTCCGGGTGGAGGGCTGAGCGGTCAGCGGTGGGGGCGGAGGGTCCAGACGACGGTCATCTCCCCGGTCGTCACGCCCTCCGCGTTGGTGATGGTCACGCCGACCGGGAACTCCGGTCGGGTGCCCGCCTCCAGCTCGGCCACGACGTCCGCCGCGGGCCGCCCCAGCACGGCCTCGGCGCGCAGCGGGCCCAGCGCCAGCTTCTTGTAGGTGATCTCCGACCGCGCCACCAGCGGCGTCGCCTTGGCCATGTGCGCGGCGAACGCGGCCATCACGACGGCGCCCGACGCGGTCTCCGCGACGCCGAACATCATCGCCGCGTGCGGCCCGCCGACGTGGTTGCGCAGTTCCTCGCGGTCGGGCAGCTCGGCGACCACCCGGTCGCCCGTGACCTCGGTGAACTCGATGCCCACGGTTTTGACCCACGGCACCGCCTGCTTCATGGCGTCCGCGACGAACGAGTAGTCAGCGCTCATGCCCGCCGATGCTACCGGCCAGTAACGATGAGACCGGTGTCACCGGGTATTTCGTTTGCCAAGACTCTCCTCCGGAGTCATGCTTGTACTCAGCAACTAGTTGGTTGATGCAAGCAAACGGAGTGTGCGATGGCGACCCCGGTCAGTGACGGAGTGCGGGCCGACCAGCTCGCGATGGCCGACCGGCTCGGCATGGCGCTGGTGCGCATGAACAAGATGCACGCCTGCGTCGCCTCGCACATGAGCAAGTCCGGCCTGGACAAGGCGTCCTTCGTGCTCCTGGCCAACCTCAACCAGCTGGGTCCGTCGCGGTCGAGCGCGCTGGCCGAGGCGGTGTTCTCGGACCCGTCGACGGTCAGCCGCCAGGTGGCGACGCTGGTGAAGGACGGCCTGGTGGAGCGCCGGGCCGACCCGGAGGACGGGCGCGCGAGCGTGCTCGCGGTGACCGAGGCGGGCGCGCGCCTGCTGCAGGAGCGCCGCGAGCAGCGCAACGTCGCGCTGGCCAGGCTCTTCACGGACTGGTCCACCGAGGAGTGGACGCGGTTCATCGAGTACTTCGAGCGCTTCGTGGGGGACTACGAGAAGGCGCTACCGGATTTCATCGCTGAGAGCGGACTGGGGCCGCGCTCAGAAGGGGAGAAGTGATGTCGGAAACGACAACCCGAGCCGACGCGCCGCCACCCGGCGCCGCCCTGCTCACCCACCGGCAGATCCTGACGATCCTGTCGGGCCTGCTGCTCGGGCTGTTCCTGGCCGCGCTCGACCAGATGATCGTGGCGACCGCCATGAAGACCATCGCGGACGAGCTGCACGGCCAGACCCTGCAGGCGTGGGCCACCACCGCGTACCTGATCACGGCCACGGTCTCCACGCCGCTGTACGGCAAGCTGTCCGACATCTACGGCCGCAAGCCGATGTACCTGACCGCGATCTCGCTGTTCCTGGCGGGCTCGCTGCTGTGCGGCATCGCGAACTCGATGTACGAGCTGGCCGCGTTCCGCGCGGTGCAGGGCCTCGGCGCGGGTGGCCTGATGTCGCTGGCGATGGCGATCCTGGCGGACATCACGTCGCCGCGCGAGCGCAGCCGCTACACCGGCTACTTCATGGCCGTGTTCGGCATCTCCAGCGTCGCGGGCCCGGTCGTCGGCGGCCTGTTCGCCGGCATGGAGTCCTTCCTGGGCACGGCCGGCTGGCGCTGGGTGTTCCTGATCAACGTGCCGGTCGCGCTGATCGCGCTGGTCGTCGTGGCCAAGGTGCTGAACATCCCGCACCAGCGGGTGAACCACCGGATCGACTTCGTCGGCGCGGGCCTGCTCACCGTCGGCCTGGTGCCGCTGCTGATCGTGGCCGAGCAGGGCCGCGAGTGGGGTTGGGCGTCGGGCACGGCGATCGCGATGTACGTCGTCGGCGTGACCGGCCTGGTCGCGTTCGTGTT
Source organism: Saccharothrix hoggarensis (assembly GCF_042678885.1). GTDB lineage: Bacteria > Actinomycetota > Actinomycetes > Mycobacteriales > Pseudonocardiaceae > Actinosynnema > Actinosynnema hoggarensis. Next base: position 1,965 of record NZ_JBHTLK010000228.1, on the reverse strand, counting down.
CGCCGAGAAGCGCATGGGTGACGAGGCGCTGCTGCCGCTGCGGCTGTTCAAGCGGCAGACGTTCTCGCTCGGCAACCTGATCAACTTCATCCTGGGCGTCGGGATGTTCGGCGGCATGGTCTCGCTGCCGCTGTACCTGCAGATCGTCAAGGGCTACTCGGCCACCCAGTCCGGCCTGATGATGCTCCCGCTGACGCTCGGCATCATGCTGGCGGCGGGCACCAGCGGCAACATCACCGCGAAGACCGGCCGCTACAAGGTGTTCCCCGTCGTCGGGTTCGGCCTGATGACGCTGTCGCTGTTCCTGTTCAGCACGGTCGGCACGGACACGCCGCTCTACCAGCCGCTGGTGCTCATGTTCGTCATGGGCGCGGGCCTCGGCCTGTGCATGCAGACGCTGCTGGTGGCCATCCAGAACGACGCCGAGCCGCGGGACATGGGCGTGGCGACCTCGTCGGCCACGTTCTTCCGCCAGATCGGCGGCACGGTCGGCACCGCGGTGTTCCTGTCGATCCTGTTCAGCACGGTCGGCGACAAGATCGGCAACGCGCTGCGCACGGCGCTCGGCACGCCCGACTTCCAGGCGGCGCTGGCGCGGCCGGAGAACCGCGAGTTCGCGGTCGGCCTGCAGAGCGGGACCGGCTTCGACCTGGACAACACCGAGTTCTTGACCACGCTCGACCCGGTGCTCGCCCGGCCGTTCCTCGACGGCTTCTCCGGCTCGATCGACCTGGTGTTCCTGGTCGGCGGCGTGGTGACGCTGATCGGCTTCGCGATCATCTGGTTCCTGCGCGAGGTGCCGCTGTCCAGCCGCTCGGGGCTGGAGCGGGTGCAGGACCAGAACGACGAGGACGCCGCCCGGCCCGCGCCGGCCGCGATGCACTGACCCCGCAGACACCGGTAGCGCCGAAGAGGCCCGCACCCCTGATCCGTCCGGGGTGCGGGCCTCTTCGGTGTTCGAGCGCGTGGGGCTCTAGTGCTCCTCGCCGCGCGCCACGGCGTCCTTCAGGCGCTGGTACGAGCGGACGATCTCGGCCTCCGCCTCGGTCCGGCCGACCCACGTCGCGCCCTCGACGCTCTTGCCGGGCTCCAGGTCCTTGTAGACCTCGAAGAAGTGCTGGATCTCCAGCCGGTAGAACTCGCTGAGGTGGTGGATGTCGCGCAGGTGCTCCGACCTCGGGTCCTCGGCCGGCACGCAGAGCAGCTTGTCGTCGCCGCCCTTCTCGTCGGTCATCCGGAACATGCCGATCGCGCGTGACTTGATCAAGCAGCCGGGGAACGTCGGCTCCTGGACGATCACGAGTGCGTCGAGCGGGTCACCGTCCTCACCGAGTGTGTTGTCCACGAACCCGTAATCCGCCGGGTACTGAGTGGCCGTGAACAGGGTCCGGTCCAGCCGGATGCGCCCCGTCTTGTGGTCCATCTCGTACTTGTTGCGGACCCCCTTGGGGATCTCGATGGTGACGTCGAACTCCACTGCGCGGTCCTCGCTCGTCTTCGCCGTTCGTTACGCCACTAGTGTGGACTACGACGTCTCGTCAACCCCTTGCCGAGGGTGTGACGTTGCCCGTACTCGACCGCGGAGGACTGCGTGCCCGACGAGCCGACGTGGCCGACCGTCGACGACGACGAGCCGGACCACGAGCCGCCGACGGTGCAGGTCAGGCAGCCTGACCCGCCCACCATGCGCATCCAGGCGCCGGTGCGGGCCCAGCCGGTGCGGGTGCCGCCGAGGCCGGCCGCGCCGCCTCCGCCGCCCCGCCAGGCCCCGCCGACCGAGATCAAGTCGGAACCTGAACCGGTTCCTGAACCGATCACGGAACGTGAAGACCCGCCCGTGCGGACGGGCCGCCGCAAGCGCCCGTTCGTGCTCGGCGGCGCGGCGGTGCTCGTGGTCGCCCTCGCCGGCACGGCGGTGGCGGGCACCCAGGCCGGCTGGTTCGACACGACCCCCGCGCCCACGAC
>NZ_JBHTLK010000227.1:9420-11129 GCF_042678885.1 Saccharothrix hoggarensis | reverse complement strand
TCGAAAAGCGTGATCGCCACGAAATGAGTCGCGAACGACCGACGCGGCCTCGCGGCGCGTGGTCCGGGCGGGTGCAGATGACAGGGCCACCGAAGAGCGGGCCGGCACGCCCGGCGGCGAAGGGTCAGCGGCGCGGCCGGCGGGGTGGCAGGGGGCGCGAGGCCGGGCGCCACACCGGTGTCGGCCGGCGGCGTGGGGCCGAATTTGTGGTTGCGCGTGGGCGTGGCCGGGGTGCGGGGCGTGGGTTCGGTGGGTGGTGCCCGGTGCGGGTCACCCTTGGAGGGGACGGGGTGGTTGCTGGGCGGGCGGGAGGTCGTTTGGCGGGTGAGGATCGGGGGCAAGCAACCTGAGGAGCGGCGCGCACGTCCTTCCAACGACCTCGAACCGACACGCCAGAGTGACCCCCCTTGACCGCGTCCGGAACCGGATGCGCAAAGATTCGGAGCATCATGACTGCCTGGTTCGTCATCGCCGTTCCGATCGTGATCATGTTCTTCGCGCTCTTCATGGAGCGCGTGGAAGCTCGTCTCCGCCACGTGGCGGTGCAGGAGGACGAGGTCGAGGAGTTCCTGGAGTCGGCCCGTCCCGACGAGGTCAGGGCGCTCTACGGGCACGGCATCGGTCGCGCGCTGGAGCTGTTCCGGCTGCGCAGGCTGGGTGGTCGTGCCAGGAACCTGCGTCAGCGGCGCACCCGCCGCTAAGCGGGACAAGGACCGGCGAGGCCCACGGGGTCACACCCCCGGCGGGCCTTTCGGGCTGTCCGGGGCTGGTTGGGCGGCGCGCCGGAAGGCGATCCACACCACAGCCCTTAGACTGCACTCAGTGATCGGCGGCAGGCGCTGATCCGCCAGAAGGCGGAACGCGCTCAACCATGCCGCCGCGTCTCGACAGGAGGGACGAGGTGGACGAGACCCTGGCCCGCGCGGGCATTTTCCAGGGGGTTGAACAGGCCGCAGCGGAGGCACTGGCGCAGACGCTGGAGTCTGTTGAATTCCCGCGTGGCCACGTGATCTTCGCGGAAGGCGAGCCGGGCGACCGGCTCTACATCATCCAATCCGGCAAGGTGAAGATCGGCCGGAAGTCGCCGGACGGCCGGGAGAACCTCCTGGGCATCTTCGGGCCGTCGGACATGTTCGGCGAACTGTCGATCTTCGACCCCGGTCCGCGCACGTCCACCGCGACCACGGTGACCGAAGTGCGCGCGGTCAGCATGGACCGCCCCGCGCTGCGGCAGTGGATCACCAACCGGCCGGAGATCGCCGAGCAGTTGCTGAGGGCCCTGGCCCGCAGGCTGCGCCGGACGAACTCCATGCTCGCCGACTTGATCTTCACCGACGTGCCGGGCCGCGTGGCGAAGGCGCTGTTGCAGCTCGCGCAGCGCTTCGGCAGCCAGGAGGCCGGTCTGCTGAGGGTCACCCACGACCTGACGCAGGAGGAGATCGCCCAGTTCGTCGGCGCCTCGCGCGAGACGGTGAACAAGGCCCTGGCCGACTTCGCCCACCGCGGCTGGCTCCGGCTGGAGGGCAAGAGCGTGCTGATCCTCGACCCGGAGCGCCTGGCCCGCCGCGCCCGGTAGGACAGCGACACTGCCCCCGCACCGCAACCAGGTGCGGGGGCAGCAACGCCAAGCGGCCCACCTTGGGCACCCCCGCGAGGCCGCGTCGGTCGTTCGCGACTCATTCGCCGGCGATCACGCTCTTCGATCGTCG
>NZ_JBHTLK010000227.1:0-9320 GCF_042678885.1 Saccharothrix hoggarensis | reverse complement strand
CCGGCGATCACGCTCTTCGATCGTCGGCGAATCAGACGCGAACGACCGACTTCCAGGCGGCCGAGCCGCGACGCCGAAGGCGGCGCAATCCAACACAGCAACAAGACCGGGCGCCGCCCCCGACGCGGCGCACCGGTCTTGTCGTCGCGCGGCCCATCCCCCGACAGACCACGCCTTCCACACATCCGACGCTCGCAGGCCCCGACCCTCGTAGCGCCGGAAGGAGGCTTGGTTACCCGCTGCGACGTCCATCGAAACGGGTGGGTAGGGGCTCCTTCAACGATCGCACGACCCCTACCCCGCAACTCAAGTGCTTTCACCCTCATAGAGCCCCTGTGCAGCTTTTGTGGCGTGGTTTCACCCGGTCATCCCATAGTTGTAACCGAACTGCAACTCACTCCCAGGTGATGGGCGGTGCGCGACCGGGTGATGGGTCGCACCGTGCAAATGACTGGTACGCACGTACCAGTCAGAGGCATACTGGTACACATGTCCCATTCTGCCCGCCTCTCCGACTACCGCACCGCCCTCACCACGCCCGGTATGCGCGGCCCCGTCGTCGCGTCGCTGCTCGCCCGCCTGCCCATCGCGATGGTCGGTCTCTCCCTGCTGCTGTACGTGCAGCGCGAGACCGGCTCGTTCGCCGCGGCGGGTCTGGTGTCGGCGTCGTCCCTGGTCGGTGTGGCGTTCGGGTCGATCGTGCAGGGCAGGCTGATGGACCGGCACGGCCCGACCCGGCCGCTGCTCGTGGCCGTGGCGCTGTTCGCCGTGTTCGTCACGCTGGCGATCGGCGCGGTCGAGGCCGGGTTCACGTTGGCCGTGCTCGTGCCGGTGGCGTTCGCGGTGGGCATGACCGAGCCGATGGTGGGGTCCGCGTCCCGCGCGCTGTGGTCGCAGGTGCTGCCGCCCGGCGCCGCGCGGCACGCCGGGTACGCCTACGAGGCGATCAGCATGGAGGTGTTCTTCATCCTCGGTCCCGGCCTGGCCGGGCTGCTGGTGACGGCGCCGTGGGCGGGCACGGGCGTGGTGATCGGCGCGGCGTCCATGGCGGTCGGCGCGCTGTGGTTCGCGCTGAACCCGACGGTCCGCGGTGTGCGGCCGACGCCGGCGCGGCGGAACCTCCTGGGTGCGCTGGCGTCGCCGGGCATGCGCACGGTCGCGCTGGCCGCGCTGGGCTTCGGCGTCACGATCGGGTTCATCGAGGTGGCCGTGCCGGCCGCCGCCGCGCAGGCCGGTCACGTCGGCGTGGGCGGGCTGCTGCTGAGCCTCTGGTCGGTCAGCTCGGTGCTGTTCGGCGTCCTCTACTCGACCCGGCCGTTCCCCCGGCCCATGCACCTGCGGCTGCCGGTGCTCCTGGGCGGGTTCGCGCTGCTGTCGCTGCTGCTCGCGGTGCCGACCGGGCTGATCGGCCTCGGCCTGGCGCTGCTCGTGGTCGGCACCCTGATCACGCCGCAGGCCACCAGCCACTCCGCCGCGATCGAGCAGGTCGCGCCCGAGGGCACGGCGACCGAGGCGTTCGGCTGGGTGGTGACGGCGGTGACCGTCGGCCTGGCCATCGGGCAGTCGGCGAGCGGCCAGCTGGTCGAGTCCCACGGCACCGGCGCGGCGTTCGTCGCGGCGGCGGGGTCCGGTTTGCTGATCGCCGTCCTGGTGTGGGTGTTCCGCGGCACGGTGGCGGCCGGCGTGCCGCTGCCCCGCCGGGACGAAGTGGCGCTGGTGGCCCGCTGACCTGCGGTGATCACGGAATTGTCGGTGGTCGGGTCTAGCGTCGCCGTCATGGACCTGACCGCCACGACCGCCGACCTCGCCTCCGCCGCCGCCGACGTGGCGCGCCTGCTGCCGACCCGGGTGCACGACCCGGTGCTGGCGGGCCTGGTGCTGCGCGCGGCCGGCCACGGGGTCGAGCTGGCGGGCAGCGACCGCGAGCACGCCGTCCGCCTCACCCGCGCCGCGACGGTGCACGTGGACGGCGCGGTGGTGGTGCCGGCCAAGCCGCTGGCGGACACGCTGCGCGGCCTGGACGACCCTCAGGTGAGGCTGGTCGTGGAGGGCTCGCGGCTGGCCGTGCGCACGTCCGCGGCCCGGTTCGCGCTCCCGCTGCTCGACCTGGCGTCGCACCCCGACGTCCCGCCGCACCCGCCGGCCGTGGGCTCGGCGCCGGCGCGCGCCCTCACGTCGGCCCTGGTGCCCGTGTCCGGCGCGGCGTCCAAGGACGACGCGCTGCCGGTGTTCACCGGGGTCCGGGTGCACGGCGCGGGCGACCGGCTGGAGCTGATCGCTACCGACCGGTATCGCATGGCGTTCGCTTCGCTACCGTGGGTCCCGACAGGCGCGCTGGACGCCCTGGCACCGGCCGTGGTGCTGGCCGAGGCGTCCCGGCAGCCGGACCGCGATGCCGAGGTGGTCGTCCACGCCGACGCCGACCGCATCGCCCTGTCGTGGGCGGGCGGGAGCGTGAGCACGGCGCTGCTGGCGGCCCCGTTCCCCGACGATCGAGCGCGGAAGCTGCTGGAGGCGGTCATCGACAGCACGGTGCTGGTGGAGGCGGACGTCCTGGCGGGCGCGGTGCGCCGGGCGGTGCCGTACGCGGGGCCGCACGGGTCCGTCACCCTCCAGGTGGACGACGGCGAGCTGCGCGTGCGCGGCAGCGACCCCCAGAGCGGCGAGTCCGAGGAGTCGGTCAAGGCGACCATCGACGGCAACCGGGTCACCAAGACGTTCCAGGCCCGGTACCTCGCGGACGCCCTGCGCGCGTTCAGCGGCCGCCGGGTCGAGCTGCGCATCCAGGACGGCCTGCGCTCCACCGTGCTCACGTCCCAGGCGGGCGAGGACGGCGTGGAGCTGACCTACCTGGTGGTGCCGCTGCGGACGGTGTCCTGACCCCAGGCCCACATCGCCTCCAGCACCCCGCGCAGGCCCTGGCCACGCGGGGTGAGCGAGTAGCGCACCCGGCTCGGCCAGCCCGGCTCGCGCACGCGCGTCACCACGCCGGCCGCCACGAGCTGCGCCAACCGGTCGGCCAGCACCTTGTCCGACAACGCGGGCAGCGCCATCGCCAGGTCTCCGAAGCTCCGCTCCCCGTCGAACAGCTCCCGCACCACCAGCGTCGTCCACCGCCCGCGCAACGCGTGCAGCGTGACCTCCACCGGGCAGTCGGCGACCGGGTGGTCGACCTCGCCGTGCGGGTCGCCGACCCAGGCACTCACCGTTTGGTTGGCCACGTGCCACCCTCCTAGCGTCCCCACCATGATCGCGCGCACCCCGGACGAGCTGCCCGCACTCTTCGCCGAGGCGTTCAACGCCGGCGACCCGTCCGCCCTGTACGAACCCGGCGCCGAGCCGGACGAACTCGCGGGCCACCTCGCCCTCGGCGCCCCGATGACGGTCCGCCTCCGCAAGGTGGTCGCGCGGGGCGACCTGGCCCTGCTGGTCGTGGACTGGCGGGTCGGCGACGAGACCGGCACGGCGACCGACGTCGCGCGCCGGGGCCCCGACGGCGGCTGGCGGTACGTGATCGACAACCCGTCAGGCGTCGCGTAGGTACTCCAGCTGGGCCCGCACCGACCACTCGGCGGGCTCCCACAGCGACCGGTCCACGTCGGCGTACACGCGCTCGACCACCTGCCGTGCCGTCGGCGCGCCGCCCAGCTCCGCCACCGCCGCCTTGACCTGCGCCAACCGCTGCTCGCGGTGCGCCAGGTACCCGTTGGCGGCGGCCACGAGGTCCGGCAGCTCGGGACCGTGGCCGGGCAGCCCGACCGTGCCCGCCGGCAGGGCCGCGAGCAGCCGCAGCGACGCGAGGTAGTCGCCGAGCCTGCCGTCCGGGTGGGCGACGACGGTCGTGCCGCGACCCAGGACGGTGTCGCCGGTGAGCACGGCGTCGTCCAGCTGGAAGCACACCGAGTCGGCGGTGTGGCCGGGCGTCGGCAGCACGCGGATCGACAGGCCGGCGGCCTCGATCACGTCGCCCTCGTCGAGCCCCAGCCCGCCGAGGCGGAACGCCGGGTCGACCGACCGCACGGGCGCGTCCACCTGTCGACCGAACTCCCGCGCCCCTTCCGAGTGATCGGGGTGACCGTGGGTGAGGAGCACGACCTCGACCGGGGCCTGGGCGGCCAGCCTCGCCAGGTGGGCGGCGTCAGCGGGGCCGGGGTCGACCACCACGCACGACGCCGAGCCGGGCGCGCGCAGCACCCACGTGTTCGTCCCGTCCAACGTCATCACGCCGGGGTTCTCGGCCAGCAGCACCGCCGCGGTGGGCGTGACCTGGCGCAACACCCCGTAGGCCAGCGGGCTCACGGCATGACCACGCGCAGCGCGCCGCCTTCCCGGACCACCTTGGGGATGATCTTCGACACCTCGCGCGGCTCGGCCAGCACCGCAGCCGTCGAGCCCAGCTCGTCCACCTCGGCCAACGTCATCCAGGTGGGCGGCATCAACGCCCGTCGCCCGGCCTTCCAGTCGGCCAGCGCGTCCGCCGGGCGCTGCCACGCCGCGTCCGACGCCTCCGTCGTCACGCCGTCCGCGATCTGCCCCTCCGGCAGCACGGCCGCGAAGAACCGCGTGTCGTACCGGCGCGGCTCCTCGGCGGGCGTCACCCAGTTCGCCCACGGCCGCAGCAGGTCGGCCCGCAGCACGAGCCCCTCGGCGGCCAGGAACTGCGCCAACGACAGCTCGCGCGCCACGAGCGCCTCCCGCGCCGCCCCGTACCCGGAGGTGTCCGCGACCACGGAGTCCGCCGACGGCCCGGCCAGCAGCACCCCGGACTCCTCGAACGTCTCCCGCACCGCCGCGCACACCAGCGCGGTGGCCAGCTCCACCGGGCAGTCGAACCGGGTCGCCCACCACGACGGCGACGGCCCGCTCCACGCCACGGACGTGTCCGCGTCACGCCGGTCCACCCCGCCGCCGGGGAACACGGTCATCCCGCCCGCGAACGCCATCCCGGTCACCCGCCGCAGCAGGAAGACCTCGACGCCGGCCGCGCCGTCCCGCAGCAGCACCACGGTGGCCGCGTCCCGGGGCTCGACCGGTGGCCCGGTGAAGTCCTCGGGGACCATGTCGGCCGGCAACACCAGTTCCTCGGGGAGTTCGCGCACGACCCGAGCCTACGACGAGGATCACGTCCCGTGGACACCACGAGAAAAGGCTGCCTGGTCAACGTCCTGCTGTTCGTCGTGGGGGCGGTCGTCGGCACGGGCCTGACCGCGACGGCGGCCGTGCTCCTCTTCCTGCCGGGCACCACCACGACCAGCACGGACGAGGGCACGCCGAACGTCTACGTCAAGGAGAGGTCGAGCCTGCTCGGCGGCACGGACCGCGAGGTCTGGCTGGGGCCGACCGAGGACCACGGGCACGTCGTGCCCATCCCGAAGGGGTGGGACGACACTCCCGAGGTGCACCGCGTCACGGGAGGCGTGGAGCTGCGGTTCGACCACGGCGGCCTGATCTTCGTGCCGGAATCGACTTACGTCGGCGGCCGATGAAAGGCAGGATGGGCCAGGTGGACGAACAGCTGCGCGTAGGACTCATCGGTGCCGGCCCCTGGGCGAGGATGGTGCACGCCCCCGGCATCGCCGACCACCCCGGCACCCGCCTGACCGCCGTGTGGGCCCGTCGGGAGGAGGCCGCCGCCGAACTCGCCGGCACCTGCGACGCGACCGTCGCCAAGACCCCGGACGAGCTGCTGGAGCAGGTGGACGCGGTGGCGTTCGCGGTGCCGCCGGAGGTTCAGGCGGAGATCGCCACCAAGGCCGCCGAGCAGGGCAGGCACCTCATCCTGGAGAAGCCGATCGCGAGCACGCTGAAGGACGCGGAACGGCTGGTCGACGCGGTCGAGCGCAACAACGTCGCCTCGCTCGTCGTGCTCACCAAGCGGTTCGCGCCGGAGACGCGGGAGCAGCTGGACCAGCTCCGCGAGGCGGGCGGCTGGGTCGGCGGCAGCGCCCGCTGGCTGACCGGCGCGCTGCTGGGCGGCCCGTTCTCGCACTCGCCGTGGCGGCACGAGCGCGGGCCGCTGGACGACATCGGTCCGCACGCGTTCGACCTGCTCGACGCGACCCTGGGCACGATCACCGACGTGATCGCGGCCAACCGGTCCGAGCACGGCGTGTGGCAGGTCGTCTTCCAGCACGAGGGCGGCGCGACCAGCGTGGCCACGCTGACCATGACGCTGGACCTGAACCCCGGCATCGCCGAGGTGGTCGTGTACGGCGAGCACGGGCACCGGGTGCTCGCGGACCGCGGCACGACCGCGCAGCAGTGCTTCACCAACCTGCTGGACGACTTCGTGGCGATGGTCGACAGCGGCACCACCGAGCACCCGCTCGACGTCCGCCGCGGCCTGCACCTCCAGCGGATCATCGACCTCGCCCGGCGGAAGGCCGAGGCCTGACGAACGCGTCGCGGCCCCGCCACCCGTGAGGGGAGGCGGGGCCGCGACGGTCTTCGGGAACCGCTAGCCGGGGAACTTGCCGTTGGTCGGCTTGGGCATGCCGTTGACGTACTCGGGCCCGGCCGGCCACGTCTGCTGCTCGCGCTGCGCCAGCTCCTCGTGGAGCTGCTGCAGCAACGCCCGTTCCCGGTCGCTGAGCTTCGCGTCGACGGTCGGCGGCAGCTGCACGGCCGCCGGCGCCTGCCCCTCCGCCAGCGCCGCCTGCAACGCGGCCAGGTCGTCCGGACCCAGCTCGGTCGTCACCTCGGAGCGGGACAGCGGGTGGTCGTCGGGCAGCGCGAACGGCATCGGCGCGACGGCCCTGGGCCGCTGCTCCACCGCGGGCGGCGGCTCGACGGGCGCCTCGGGGGCGTCCTCGACGCGCACGTCGTCCGACCGCACGTCGACGGCCACGTCGTCGCGCACCTCGCGCACCTCGCGCACGTCGTCCACGCGCACGTCGTCCCGCACGTCGTCCACGCGGACCTCGTCCACGCGAACGTCGTCCCGGACCTCGTGGGCACGCACGTCGTGGGCACGCACCTCGTCCACGCGGACGTCGTGCGCGTCCTCCGCCGGGTCGCGCACCGGCAGCCGCTTCACCGGCTTGGGCGGGAAGGGCTGCGCGCCCTCGTACGTCTCGACGCGCGCACGACGTGACTTGGAGCCGTTCCTGGGTTCCGCAGGCACCGGTTCCGGCTCGACCACCGGTGCCTGGTCCCGCACTTCACCGTCGAACCACGTGCCGCTGTCCGGTGGCGGCTGCGGGCGGGTCGAGCCGGCCGAGAAGAACACCTCGCGGGCCGTGGTGACGGCCGCCGCGTGGTAGTCGCCGAGCTGGGAGCCCACGGTCAGCACCTCGACCACCGCCCGGATGCCCGCCTTGCGCAGCACGGTGTCGACCCGGTAGGCGGTGGCGGGCGCGAAGCCCTCCGGGCCGATGTCCACCAGGACGACCCGCTGCGGCAGCGGTCCGGGCGTCGCGCCGGCCGGCGTGGACCGCCAGGTGGCGCGCACGCCGCGCACGTCCGGCAGCACCGACACGGTCTTGCCCAGCACCTCGGCGAGGCCGTCCGACGGGTCCGAGTCGACGCTGAACCGGTGCCGGGGCACCGGCACCTGCTCGACCGCGAACAGCCGGTCCGCCAGCGAGCGGTCCGAGCGGACCTCGCCGAGCAGCCAGCCGAGCTCGTGGCGCTCCTCCGGGGACACCGGGATGCGCCCGGCCAGCAGGCAGCCGACGACGAGTTCGACCGCTCTGTCCAGTTCGGCGACGGCCAGCAGCTCCCGAGCCTGGGTCAGGGCGTCGTCGTCGACGCGTCCGGCCAGCGCCAACAGAAGGTCGTGTAAACGGACGGGGAGACCCACGCCGTCGTTCGTCACGCCTGTTCTCCTTCCGGCTCGCGCGGGAGCGCCGAGCTCTAGACGGGCACGAGGTGCCCGTCGGCGTCAGCGCCGGCGCACACCAGCTCCGATGCCGCCAACGCCGCCCGGTGGTAGGGCGGCAGGTCCAATCCGGCGGGCAGTACCTCGACACACGGGTCGTGCTCGCCGAGCGCCCGCAGCACGCGCTGGAGCTCACCAGTCAACCGGGCTTCCCCGGTCGTGGCGGTGACCAGGATCAGCCGCCTGGGTTCGCCCCCGCCCAGCCGCCACGAGGACCGGACTTCGCCGACCCCGGGGCGTCCCCGCAAGGTCGCTCCGAGCACCACGGTCGCGGAATCGCCCATCAACACCCGATCGGGTGATTCCGGGGAGAAGGTGTAGCCGGGATCGGGCAGTTCGTCCAGCCCTTTGACGGAACTGATCGTGGACCGGTCGGCCCCGTGCGGCACGAGGGCGTCGGCGAGGAGCCGCTGCTCGTAGTCCGTCAGACCGATCCGGTCGTGCAGCAGCGTGCGCGGCAGGACGCGGGCCAGCACCGCGACCGCGTCCGTGGCCGCCCAGTCGCGGAACCGCCAGAGGACGTCGTCCGGAAGCCGACCGGCCAGCCGCAGCAGCAGCTCGTGGCACGTGTCCGACATCTCACTCCCCGATCTCGACGATCAGATCCACCTCGACCGGCGCGCCCAGCGGCAGCTCGGCCACGCCCACCGCCGCCCGCGCGTGGCGCCCGGCGTCGCCGAACACCTCGCCCAGCAGCTCCGAGGCGCCGTTGATCACGACCGGCTGGCCGGTGAAGCCCTCGGCGGACGCGACGAAGCCGGTCAGCTTGACGACGCGGACCACCGAGTCGAGGCCCACGAGCGCGTCCACGGCGGCCAGGGCGTTCAGCGCGCACGTGCGCGCGTGGTCCTTGGCCTCCTCCGGGCTGACGTCGCCGCCGACCTTGCCGGTGGCGGCCAGGGCACCGCCGACGAACGGCAGCTGCCCGGACGTGAACACCAGCTGCCCGGAGCGCACGGCGGGCACGTAGGCCGCGACCGGCGCCGCCACGGGGGGCAGCTCGACACCCAGCTCGGCGAGCCGCGCCGTCCAGCTCATGCCTTGGGCCGCTTCAGGTAGGCGACGTGCTGCTCACCGCTCGGGTTCGGCAGGACGGTGACCAGTTCCCAGCCGTCGTCGCCCCACTGGTCCAGGATCGCCTTGGTGGCGTGGATCAACAGCGGGACGGTCGCGTACTCCCACTTCTGCATGGGGCGCAGCCTAGCCGGACCTGGATCAGCCGCATCCGACGCGTGCGACACGCCGCTCACGCCGATCTTCACACGACGGGGTGAACCTGCGGTCGGGGCCTCCGGGGAGTCGCAGGCGGGGAGTCGCAGCCGGGAGTCGCAGCAGGGAGTCGCGGCCGGGCCGGTTGACGGCGCTCGCCCCGGCGATCGCGGGCGGCGCGGAGGACGCCGTCCTGTCGGGGGTGCGCGACGGGGTGGCCCGGCCGGTGAAC
>NZ_JBHTLK010000226.1:0-11168 GCF_042678885.1 Saccharothrix hoggarensis | reverse complement strand
ACCTGCGCCACCACCCGGCGGCCGCGCACGTCGCCGCGGGCCGGCCGGCGCTGGTCGACGTGGCGCACTGGGCGAGCGAGCAGCCGTGGTGCGGGCAGGCGGCCGGCGTCGTGCGCACCGCGTTCGGCGGTACGGTCGAGGTCCTCGTCTCGACCCGCCGGACCGATCCCTGGACCGTCGGCGTGACGGGCCGAACAGGAGCACCCAATTGAGAGGCACACAGTGAAGGCTGATCCCGCCGTGCAGCGCAGGCTGCTCGACCTCGCCCAGGTCGACGCCGAGCTGTCGCGCGTCCTGCACCGACGCCGGACGCTGCCCGAGATCGCGGAGATCGCCGAGGCGGAGAAGCAGTTCCGCGCCAAGCAGGACGCCCTGACGACGATCGAGACGACGCTCGGCGACCTGAACCGCGAGGTCAAGCGGCAGGAGACCGAGATCGACCAGGTCCGCGCCCGCGAGGAGCGCGACCGCAAGCTGCTCCAGGCGGGCTCGGTCGGCGCGAAGCAGCTCACCGACCTCGAGCACGAGCTGGCCACCCTCGGCCGCCGCCGCGGCGCGCTGGAGGACGACCTGCTGGAGCTGATGGAACGCCGCGAGGCCGTCGAGGCCGACATCCAGCACGCACGGGTAGCGCTGGACAAGGCGCAGGAGGCGCTGGCCGACGCGGCGCGCCGCCGGGACGCCGCGCTGGCCGACCTGGAGTCGACCGAGGCCAAGCGCACCGCCGAGCGCAAGCTCCTGATCGGCCAGTTCCCCGAGCCGCTGCTGGCGCTGTACGAGCGGGTGCGCACGCACAAGGGCATCGGCGCGTCGCTGCTCCGGTCCCGTCGCTGCGGCGCGTGCCGCATCGAGTTGGACCGCAACGCGTTCGCCAAGGTCAAGGAGTCCCCGGCGGACGAGGTCATCCAGTGCGAGGAGTGCGGCGCGATCATGGTGCGGACCGGGGAATCCGGGCTGTGAAGGTCGTCGTCGAGGCCGACGGCGGCTCGCGGGGCAACCCCGGGCCCGCCGGGTACGGCGCCGTCGTGCTCGACGAGTCGGGCGCGGTGCTGGCCGAACGGGCCGCGGGCCTCGGCGTCACCACCAACAACGTCGCCGAGTACCAGGGCCTGATCGCCGGGCTGCGGGCGGCGGTGGAGGTCGGCGCGTCCGTCGTGGACGTGCGGATGGACTCCAAGCTCGTGGTCGAGCAGATGTCCGGCCGGTGGAAGGTCAAGCACCCGGCCATGCAGCCGCTGGTCGCGCAGGCCCGCGAGCTGGCGCGCGCGTTCGACCGGGTGGGCTACGAGTGGATCCCGCGCGAGCGCAACCAGCGCGCCGACCGGCTGGCGAACCGGGCGATGGACGACCAGGCGGGCGTCGAGCGCACCCGCGAAGGACGTGCCGAAGGACGTGCCGAAGTAGGACGCGCCGAAGGCGGACGTCCGCCGAAGGACGCGCCGGCCCCGTCCGAGCCGCAGCAGCCGGACGCGGCGGCGACCCAGTCACCGACGTCGTGGACCGGCGCGGTGGGCGAGCCGACCCGCCTGTACCTGCTGCGGCACGGGCAGACCGAGCTGTCGGTGGCCCGCCGGTACTCCGGGTGCGGCAACCCGCCGCTGACCGACGTCGGCCGCGAGCAGGCCGAGGCCGCGGCACGGCGGCTGGCGAAGGTCGAGGGCCTGGCGGCCGTCGTGTCGTCGCCGCTGGGGCGCGCCCAGGAGACGGCACGGGCCGTCGCCGCCGCCACCGGGGCCGAGCTGAGCACGCACGACGACCTGATCGAGACGGACTTCGGCACGTGGGAAGGGCTCACGTTCACCGAGGCCGCCGAGCGCGACCCGGAGGTGCACCGGCGGTGGCTCGGCGACCCGTCCGTGCCCGCGCCGGGCGGCGAGAGCTTCGAGCAGGTGCACCGGCGGGTGCGGCGGGCGCGCGACGCGATCATCTCCCGCTTCGGCGGCGCGGACGTCGTCGTGGTCAGCCACGTGACGCCGATCAAGTGCCTGCTGCGGATGGCGCTGGACGTCGGGCCGTCGCTGCTGTTCCGGCTGCACCTCGACCTCGCGTCGCTGTCGGTGGTCGAGTTCTACCCCGACGGGCTCGCCTCCGTGCGGCTGGTCAACGACACCTCCCACCTCGCCTGACCGGGAGCCCGGACCCGGCACGGCCGGGAATGGGCCGTGCCGGGAACGGGCCGGCCGCCAACGGTCAGCCGGCAACGGTCAGCCGGCCGGGCGCAGCCGGTGGCGCTCACGCCGGAACCGCGCTTCCTCGACGGCGATCGTGAACCGGTCCACCGCGCCGCGAATCGCTTCGGCGGCTTTCGGCGCGATGGTCCCGCCGGCGATGTCCGGGTCGAGCACGAATTCACCGCGCAGCACCGTGTCCGCGCCTTTCCCGGCGAGCAGCGGGTTCAACGCGTAGTCCATCGCGACCAGGAAGCCCTGGCTGCCGCCGGTCGCCAGCGGCAGGATCACCCGGCCGCGCAGCGCCTTCTTCGGCAGCAGGTCCAGCAGCGCCTTGACGAGGCCGCTGTAGGCAGCCCGGTACACGGGGCTGGCGACCACGATGCCGTCCGCGCGCAGGACGGCCGCGACCGCGTCACCGATCTCCGGGTCGTGCAGGTCCTCGGTGAGCAGCGACAACGTGGGCAGCCGGCGGACGTGCAGGGTGCGCACCGCGTGCCCGGCCTCGCGGAGCAGCGCGTCGACGTGGGTGACGACGACACCGGTGCGGGAGGTCGGCGACGGGCCGCCGGAAATGAGCAGAATGGAGGACATGGAACGCTGACACCTTTCGAAGAAAAGGCTCGGTGTGCGAGGTAAAAGCGTCAGCGACAACAGATCGCGGCGGCGGTGCGGCCGAAGTCGACGTGCCGGCGGCGGGTGAGTCCCCCGATTCCTGCCATGCGTCCGAGTAGAACAGCAAGACCACATCGCGACAAGGTTCACCGGCCCTGGTTCCACTGCCTGGGAACTCGCCGGTATCCTGGTGAACGCGGATGAGTCGGCAGGGCGGCCGCGTCGACGGATCACTCCGTCGCCGAGGAAAGTCCGGACTCCACAGGGCAGGGTGGTTGTCAACGGCAACCAGGGGCGACCCTCGGGACAGTGCCACAGAGAACAGACCGCCTCGGCGCGAGCCGGGGTAAGGGTGAAACGGTGGTGTAAGAGACCACCAGCGTCCCCGGTGACGGGAACGGCTAGGTAAACCCCACCCGGAGCAAGGCCAAGAGGGTGCCTCCGGGCACCTGCGCAGGCGATCGAGGGCGGCCCGCCCGATGCCTGCGGGTAGGCCGCAGGAGCCTGTCGGCAACGGCAGGCCGAGATGGATGGCCGCCGAACGGGACCGCCGCGAGGCGCCCGGGAACAGAATCCGGCTTACATGCCGGCTCATCCGCACCCTCCCGGCCCGCGACACGGGTCCGCCTGTACATCCTTTGCGCGCCAACGGTGTTACAGCAATGACGCCGTTCGAGTGGTTCCCGGTATCACCGCGGCCCGGCGCGCTTCCTCCTCGCAGACCGCGGGTCCTGCCCCGCGGTACCACGAGGAGGGGAACTCCATGTCAACCACGAGAAGGCGGGCCACCACCTGGCTCGCACTGGCCGGCCTGACCGGCGCGGTCGCGATCACCGGCGCCACGGCCACCGCGTCGGCCACCGGCACGTCGGCCGCGGCGGAACTGCCCGTGTACGGGGTCCGGTCCGCCGGGCTCACCCCCGACCAGGCCGCCGCGCTGCAGCGGGCGTTCGGGCTCGAGGACGTCCACCTCGCCGAGGACGGCTCCGTGTCGTTCGCGGACGAGGCGACCTACCTGCACGTGCCCGGCCTCGACCGGGGCGCGGGCAAGCCCGACGAGGACGGCTCCGAGACCACGCTGACCTCGCTCGACGTCGACGCCCTCAGCCGGCTGCGGGCCATCCCCGTCGAGGACGCCACCGGCAAGGCGCTCGAAACCCTGCGCGGCGCGGGCCTGCTGCCCGCCAACGCCACGCCGACGGCCGCGCACACCACGTTCGAGGTCGTCGGCGCGGACACCAAGCCCGTGCTCTCGGCCCCGCTCGACACCGCCGTGTCGTTCGCCTTCACGCTCGACGGCGTGCCGCTGGAGGGCCCCGGCGCGAAGCTCCGGGTCGCGTTCGACGGGCAGGGCGCCGTGTCCGGGCTGACCTACAGCACCCGCGAGGTGGTCGAGGTCGGCCGCGTTCCGGTGCTGACGCTGGACGAGGGCCGCGAGCGCTGCGCGAAGGTGCTCGGCGCGAGCGTCCGGCCGACCGGGGTGTCGTACGTGTACGAGGCCCCGCCGCTGTCGGAGAAGGTCGACCGGCTCGACCCCGGTTTCCGGTGCGACGGCGTGAACAGCGACGGCGCGGCGGTCCAGGCCGTCATCGTCGGCGCGGCCGTGGACGCCCGGCTGCCGCAGCCGGGCCCGGTGGACCCGCCGCGCGAGGAGGGCTCGCTCGCCCCGCAGTGGACCAACCGGATCGACGTCGGCAGCGAGGGCACGGGACCGTGCTCCGGCCTGCCGTGGACGGCGAACAACCTGTCGACGTTCAACAACCGGTTCACCGCCGCCGGCGTGCCGGTGCAGTTCAGCTGGGTCAACCACAACGCCTGGGAGCGCGACTTCAAGGACCCGGTGTTCCCCGGCGGCCAGGACCACCTCTACGCCGACGACGTCGACATGACCTACTGGCAGGGCCACGGCTCGCCGACCGGCTTCTCGTTCGCCGGGTGCAGCAGCAACACCGACACGTTCCTGTCCAAGGACGAGGCGCGCTGGGGCAACAAGGACGTCGAGTGGATGAGCCTGTTCACCTGCTCGATCCTGCAGGCCTCGTCGGGCGGTCAGAGCTGGGCGGCGCGCTGGGGCAAGGCGTTCCGCGGGCTGCACCAGATCAACAGCTTCGACACCGTCTCGTACCACAGCGCCGTGCACGGCGGGAAGTTCGCGAACTACCTGGTGCGGCAGCCGTTCCTGTGGTGGAACAAGCCGATGAAGGTCCGCGACGCGTGGGCGCAGGCGTCGATCGACACCCAGCCGGCGTCCGTGCGGTGGGCGACGATGGGCCCGATCGGCGGCGGTGGCCTCGCCAACTTCGACGACTACTTCTGGAACAAGGGCCCGGTCGGCCCCGACACCCTGCCGACCGGCGGCTACTGGCGGATCTCCGGCACCAGCTGATCCGCCGCGCGTGACGGGGAGGTCCCTTCCGGACTGGGGGTTCGGGAGGGGCCTCTCCGCGCGTCGCGGGCTACCCGCGGCGGGCGGGTCGGCCGGGCGGCATCCGGAACACCGGGCGGAACGCCCGGCCGCCGTTGTAGCGGCGCTCCAGCTCGGCCACGTAGGCCGCGACGGCCGGGTTCACGATGTCCGCGAGGCTCCGCACGCCGGCCTCCGCCTCGTACGCCGCCAGGTAGGTGGCCGCCGCCCGCGCCCGCTCCAGCACGTCCTGGTCGAAGTTGACGGTCCGCTGCACCCGCCGCCCGGTTTGCCGGTCGTCACCGGTAACCTGATCACCGTCCGAGACGGCCACGGAGACGGTGATTTCGTTCACTCCGGTGGCTGGTTCGGGCACGGCCTCGGGCGGCTGGGTCATCGGCGAGCCTCCTCGGCGTCGTCACTCGGTGATGCGGACCGTTCGGGCCCTCCCGTTCGGCCGGACGGGCTACTGGGGAAGACCGGCGGGCAGAGGGCTGGAGGTCGTGCACACTGTGCGTGACCAGGGGGTTCGCAGTCGGGTGAACTATCTCAGCAATCGGGAGAATCCGGGGACGTCGGTTCTCCACCGGCTCGCCCCCAACCATGATGTCTGTGGTCAGATTAGACGTAATCGACTGCCAGGGGAACGGTTATTGATCTACGCACCGCTAGCCGTCCGATACACCTCGTGACGAAGACGTGTTCTACTCGATAGCGCACCAACCGGACGGGCACCCCTCGGCCCGCCCGGCGAAGTCCTGCGTACTCAGGAGTACGAGATGACCGCCATGACCCTGGTAACACTCGCCCAGCAGCAGCCGCCCGCCCTGGGCACAGGCGGGGTGCGCCAGTGGATCCTCGACAACCTCGTCCCCCTGCTCCTGCTCACCGTGGCGCTCCTGCTGCTGTGGCTGGGCGGCGGCAAGGGAGACAACGCGGGTGTCATGCGCCGCCTCGGCGGCGTCATCATCGCGTTGGCGATCATCGGACTGGCCGTGACCACGAACGCCGGCGCGAACATCGGCTCGTGGATCGCGGGCCTCTTCACCGGCGGGTGACCCTTGCGGGTACGCACTGACGACGAGGTCTACCGGGTCGACGCCGTCTGGCTCGGCCCGCCCAAGGCAACCTTCCCGTGGCGTGCGCGGTACGTCGCGTGGGGTGTCGGCATCGTGGTGTTCCTGCTGGTCACCGCGGTCCAGCGGCAGATCGGCTTCGGTTTCGACGTCATCAACACCGGCTGGGGCTTCGTCATCACGATCGCCCTGACCCGGTTCATCTGCTCGCGGATCAGCCACGAGCGCCCGCTCTCGTCGGTCCTGACGATGTGGGTGCGCGAGCTGACCGCGCCGCGCGAGACGACGTCGGGCCGGGGCGGCGCGGCCAGCGCCGCGCGCATCCGGGTCACCCCGCAACGCCCCCGCAAACGTCACCCCAGGGGGGCGAAACGCGCGAGCGCCTCCACCCGATCCCAGCACCGCAGGCAGCAAGACCGCCGTCAGAAGGAGGTGCGCGGTGTTCGGACGCCGGCGTGACCGTGACCGACGCTCCGCCGCACACGTGGCCCAGCACGCCGCCGCGGCGCGCGACGACCGCAAGGTCTACAGCAAGCGCGGCCGCCGCCTGCCCGGTGAGCAGGCCGTGCCGAGCTACACCCCGTCGATCGCCGCGCGCAGCATCGACGGCCACCTGCTGCGCACCGGCCAGGAGGTCTACGCCTGGTACCGGCTCGCGCCGCAGCGCTGGTCGTTCCGGTCGGACTCGCAGCGCCAGGACCTGATCGCCGCCATCGCGGGCCAGTACGCCGAGCTCCAGGGCCGCTGGATGCACCTGCGCGTGACGAACCGGCCGTACCCGATCCGGATGTGGGCCGAGGCGCACGTGCACAACGCCGTGCGCCGGCTGCCCGACACGCCCGGGACGCTGAGCTTCGACGACTACATGGTCGGCGAGCAGCAGCAGCTCATGGGCCGGTCGATGGCGGAGAAGGAGGTCTACCTCGGCGTCCAGGTGCAGACCCGCAACATGATGGACCGCGCGGTCGAGCGCGCGGCCCCCGTGCTGCGCAAGGTCTTCCCGGACGCCGTGGACGCCGAGCTGGTCGCCATCGAGTCCGAGATCGACCACCTCGACCAGGTGATCGGCTCCGCCGGCCTCGAAGGCCGCCCGGCCACGGCCGAGGAGATGTCCTGGCTGATGCACCGGTCGTGCTCGCTGGGCCTGCCCGCGCCGCGCAACCTGCCCGCCGTGCCGGGCGCGCCGTGGGAGCCGGAGGACCTGGCCAGCTTCACCGACGCGGCCGACTTCCACCAGGAGCCCTACGCCCCGACGGTCACCGTCCGCGGCCGCACGGGCTCGAACGCGGGCATCAAGCGGCACGTCGCCGTGCTCACCGTGGGCCTGATGCACGGTCTGCAGATCCCCGAGGTCGACGACCCGTGGGTGCAGCGGTCCGACCGGCTGCCCGCCGCGGTGGAGTGGTCGGCCCGCATCTACGTGCGGCGTCCCGAAGAGGTCTCCGGCGAGCTGCAGCGCCAGATGAGCAAGGTTCGCTCGCAGGTGCGGCACTACACCGACGAGCACGAGCTGGACCCGCCGCAGTCGTTGGCGCGCCAGGCGTCCCGGGTGCTGGAGATCGACGACGAGATGACGTCGGGCTTCACCGCCCTCGGCACGCGGGTCCGCAGCTGGTGGCGGCTCGCCGTCTCCGGCCCGACCGAGCGCGAGGCGCTGCGCCTCGCCCAGGGGCTGCTCGACCTCTACAAGCCGAAGGTGGCGATCGAGCACCCCGAGGCGCAGTACGCGATCGCCCGCGAGTTCATCCCCGGCGAGCCGCTGTCGTCGTCGGCGTACCTGCGGCGCGGTTCGGTGCTGTGGGCGGCGAGCGCCGTCCCCACCGCCACCGCCGAGGTCGGCGACCGGCGCGGCATCCTGCTGGGCGAGACGGTGACCGCGACCCGCCGCCCGGTGGCGTGGGACCCGTGGATGGCGCAGGAGCTGCGCGACTCGTCCGGCCTGACCGCCATGGTCGCGGGGCTGGGCGCGGGCAAGTCGTTCCTCGGCGGCGGCATCGTCTACAAGACGCTGCGCGCCGGCGCGCACTGGACGCTGCTCGACCCGTCCGGGCCGCTGGCCGCGCTGTGCGAGCTGCCCGAGCTGAAGCCGTACGCGCGGCCGATCAACCTGCTCAACGCCCAGGCGGGCATCCTCAACCCGTACCGCGTGGTGGCCGAGCCCCAGCTCGACCACTTCATGGACGAGGAGGACCCGGAGCGGGCGTGGCGGCGGGAACGCGCGCTGGCCGCGGCCACCCGTCGCCGCCTCGTGCTGGACGTGCTGTCGGGCCTGCTGCCGTACGAGGTGGCCCGGCTCCCGCAGACCCGGATCGTGCTGCTGCGCGCGGTCCGCACGGTCGGCGGCCGGCCGGACGCGCACCCCGGCATGGTGTTCGAGGCGCTGCGGCGGGACGCGAGCGAGCACCACGAGCACGCCGTCGTCGTCGCCGACTTCCTCGACGAGATGCGGGAGCGCATGTCGCTGCTCATCCCCGAGCAGGACGCCGACCCGTACAACGAGCAGCGCGACGACCGGCTGACCGTGCTCACGATGGCGGGCCTGAACCTGCCTAAGGACGGCACGGGCCGCGAGCACTGGACGGACGCGGAGGCGCTCGGCGTGGAGATGCTGAACCTCGCCGCGTGGCTCACCCAGCGGTCGATCTACGAGCGGCCGAAGGACCTCCGCAAGGGTGTCTGGATCGACGAGGCGTTCTTCCTGTCCGAGGTGCCGACGGGCCGCGTGCTGATGAACCGCTTCGCCCGCGACTCCCGCAAGTGGAACGTCCGGGTGCTGCTGTCGTCGCAGATCCCGGCGGACTTCCTGAAGATCCAGGGCTTCGTGACGCTGCTCGACTCGGTGTTCGTCGGCCGGCTGGACGACGACCAGGCGCAGGCGGACGCGCTGCGGCTGCTGAAGGTGCCGGTCGGCGCGGGCTACGAGCAGGTCGTGGCGTCGCTGGGCCGTCGTCCCGGCGGCGTCCGCACGAACGTCGAGCGCGACCGCGCGCCGCGCCAGTTCATCTTCGGCGACGGCGCGGGCGGCGTGGAGCGCATCCGGATCGACTTCTCCGGACCGCACCTGGAACACCTGCGCAACTCGCTCGACACCACCCCGGACGCGCTGCGCGAGGGGCCCGAGCCGGCCGAGGTCGAGGTCTCGTCGCCGCAGGACCCGTTCGCGTACGTGGAGCACCAGGACGAGTACGACGACGAGTTGGCCGCCGACCTCGAAGTCGGCCTGGCCGACGAGCTGGTCGACTCGGCACACGGCGAGGGAGGAAACCGCCGACCGGGCCGGGAGGGCGCGGCATGAGCACCCTCCTGCTGGTGGCGTTGATCGCCGTCGCGCTCTACGCGCGACGGCGTTTCAGACGGGCTCAGGAAGACGCGGCGGCGCACGGCGGGACGGCCCGCGCGCGGTGGCGGGCGATGGCCGTGGTGGTGGCGATCGTCGGCCTGCAGGTCGTCATCGGCGCCACGCCGGCGCAGGCCGCGCCGTGCGGTGAGGCGCCGAACCCGGAACGGCCCGGCTCGGGCATGGTCGGCGCGGTCGACCCGCCGATCGGCAACGGCCTGCCGGACACGCCGTACCTGACCTACGGGTACGCGGGCATGGTGTGGCACACGTACCAGGAGAAGTGCCTGGTGCCCAACGCCACGCCGGTGCTGGACACGTGGATGGGCAACGAGCTGTTCAACGTCGGCAAGAACATCGTCGGCGCGACGAACGCCCTGCACTACACGGTGGTGGGCCAGGGCCTGCTCCAGCCGCTCGACGAGGCGGTGAAGGACGGCGTCCAGAAGGTTTACGACAACGTCTACCTGCGCTGGTTCGGCCTGGTGGCGCTGATCCTCGCGGTGCTGATGTTCCGCCAGATCTGGCAGGGCGACCTGGCGTCGATCAGCAAGCGGGGGCTGTGGGCGCTGGCCGCGATGTGGCTGGCGACGTCGACGCTGGCGCTGCCCCAGTTCTACGACCTGCTCGACAACACGCTGGTCACCAGGACGTCGGAGATCCAGGCGGGCTTCATCGACGTGGACGAGAACCAGGACAACCTGGACGTGCTGCCGTCGCGGCTGCACGACTCCGTCGTCTACCAGAGCTGGCTGCGCGGCGAGTTCGGCGCGCCCGAGGCGCCGCAGGCCGCCGAGTTCGGCCCGAGGCTGCTGGCCGCGCAGGCGTGGACGGTGCAGGAGCTGGGCGAGCACAAGGACGGCGACCAGGCCGCGCTCGACGCCAAGAAGGCCGAGTACAAGAACATCTACGCGCAGCTCGGCCCGACGAAGGGCTACTTCAGCGGCGAGGACGGCGGCCGGACCGGCGCCGGGTTCCTGTCGCTGCTGCAGGCCGTCGCGTTCTCGCTGTTCCAGCTGTTCGCCAAGGCCGCCGTGCTGCTGGCCCAGCTGCTGCTGCGCGTGCTCACGCTGGCCGGGCCGCTCATCGGCCTCGTCGCGCTGATCCACCACGACCTGCTGCGCAAGGTCGCCCGCGCCGCCGCCGTGACGGTGTTCCACGTGCTGGTGCTCGCGGTGCTGGCGGGCGCGCACGCGGTGCTCCTCCAGGCGATCTTCAACGCGACCGGCCTGTCGCTGCTGACGAGAACCCTGCTCGGGCTGATGCTCACCCTGGTGTGCTTCATGGTCGGCAAACCGCTGCGCCGGATGTGGCAGATGGTCGAGACGTCCGTCGGCGCCGCGAGCAACGTGCTGCCGATGCGCGGCGGCGTCCTGTCCCGGCTGCGCAAGAAGCAGGAGGGCCCCTCGCCGCAGGAGGAGTTCTGGGACACCATCCGCGACACCGACCCGGACGGCCCCGAGGTGCCGCAGCGGGACCGGCGGCGGGTGCGGCCCGAGGCGGCCAACCCGGTCGTCGCGACCTCGCAGCGGCTCGACCGCGCCGGCAACAGCGTGGGCGAGCTGAGC
>NZ_JBHTLK010000225.1:0-11187 GCF_042678885.1 Saccharothrix hoggarensis | reverse complement strand
CCTGACCGTGACCGGCCGCGACGCCGCCGCGCTCGCCGTGGCGCTGCTGCGCTGGACCGGCGTGGGCCCGCGCCAGGACGGCCTGGTGCAGGTCATCCGCGGCGCGAGGCATGCCGCCGACCAGCCGTTCCCGCAGGTCGTGTCGGTGGAGCCGGCCGCGCCGGACACCACCTACGACATCCAGGTCGGCAGCGCCGAGCACGCGTTCGTGGTGAGCGGGTTCGTCGTGCACAACTGCATGGGCAAGTACCACCCGCACGGCGACACCGCGATCTACGACGCGATGGTCCGCCTGGCCCAGGACTTCTCGCTGAACACCCCGCTGGTCGACGGGCACGGCAACTTCGGCAGCCCGGACGACGGCCCGGCCGCCAGCCGCTACACCGAGGCCCGGATGTCGCCGGCCGCGATGCTGCTGGTCGGCGAGCTGGACGAGGACACCGTCGACTTCCGCCCGAACTACGACGGCTCGCTGCAAGAGCCGTCCGTGCTGCCCGCCGCGTTCCCGAACCTGCTGGTCAACGGCACGTCGGGGATCGCGGTCGGCATGGCGACGAACATGATCCCGCACAACCTGGGCGAGGTCGTGGCGGCGGCGCGGCACCTGGTGGCGCACCCGGACGCGTCGCTGGACGAGCTGATGGGCTTCATCCCCGGCCCGGACCTGCCGACCGGCGGCGTGCTGCTCGGGCTGGACGAGGTGCGCAAGGCGTACGAGACCGGGCGCGGCGTGGTGCGGATGCGGGCCAAGGTCGAGACCGGGCTGCTGGAGGGCAGCCGGGGCCGGCAGGCGATCACGGTCACCGAGCTGCCGTACGGCGTCGGCCCGGAGAAGATCATCGAGAAGATCACCGACGAGGTGACGAAGTCCAAGCGGCTGACCGGCATCTCGGACGTCAAGGACCTCACCGACCGCGAGAACGGCACCCGCGTCGTGATCGAGTGCAAGGTCGGCGTGAACCCGCAGGCGTTGCTGGCGGACCTGTACCGGCTGACGCCGATGGAGCAGTCGTTCGGCATCAACAACCTGGTGCTGGTGGACGGCCAGCCGCGCACGCTGGGCCTGAAGGCGCTGCTGGAGGTGTTCCTCAAGCACCGGTACGAGGTCGTCACGCGGCGCACGAGGTTCCGGCGGCGCAAGCGCGAGGACCGGCTGCACCTGGTCGAGGGCCTGCTCAAGGCGCTGCTCGACATCGACAAGGTGATCAAGCTGATCCGGGGCAGCGAGAACGCCGCCGCCGCGAAAGAGGGCCTGGTCAAGACGTTCAAGCTCTCCGAGATCCAGGCGACGTACATCCTCGACACCCCGCTGCGCCGGCTGACCCGCTACGACTCGCTGGAGCTGGAGGCGGAGCAGGAGAAGCTGCGCGGCGAGATCGCGGAGCTGACGAAGATCCTGGACGACCCCGAGGTGCTGAAGAAGGTCGTGTCCACGGAGCTGGCGAAGGTCGCCAAGGACCTCCAGCAGGAACGCCGGACGGTGCTGCTGGACGGTGACCTGAAGGAGGTGCTGGCGGCGTCGAGGCCGGCCGGTCCGCTGGAGGTCGCCGACGACCCGTGCCAGGTGATCCTGTCCGCGACGGGCCTGGTGGCGCGGACGGCGGCGGAGTCGGAGGAGTCCTCCGAGGCGCGGCGGCGCAACGGGCGCACCAAGCACGACGCGGTGGCGGCGACCGTGCACACGACGGCGCGCGGCCAGGTGCTGCTGGTGACGAACCGGGGGCGGGCGTTCAAGACGGACGTGCTGCCGCTGCCGGTGCTGCCGGAGCAGAGCGGCACGGTGTCGTTGAGCGGCGGCATGTCGGCCGGTGAGCTCGTGGACCTGGAGGCCGGGGAGAAGGTCGTGGGCATCGCGCCGTTGACCGACACCGAGTCGCCGGGCCTCGCGCTCGGCACGCGGTCGGGCGTGGTGAAGGTGTGCGCGCCGGAGTGGCCGGTGCGGTCGGACGAGTTCGAGGTGATCACGCTCAAGGAGGGTGACGAGGTGGTCGGCGCGTCGTGGCTGGCGGGCGCGGACGAGACGTTGGTGTTCGTGACGTCCGAGGCGTCGTTGCTGCGGTACTCGGCGTCCCTGGTGCGGCCGCAGGGGCTGCGCGGCGGCGGCATGGCGGGCATCAACGTCGGGTCGGACGCGCACGTGGTGTTCTTCGGCGCGGTGCGCACGGACGACGACGAGCACGGCGAGCCGATGGTGGTGACGTCGACTGGGCAGAGCGTGAAGGTGACGCCGTTCGCCGCGTACCCGGCGAAGGGCCGGGCGACGGGCGGCGTGCGGGCGCACCGGTTCCTGAAGGGCGAGACGGCGCTGGCGCTGGCGTGGGTCGGGCCGCGGCCGGCGGGTGCGGCGGACAACGGGTCGCCGGTGGAGCTGCCCGCGCCGGACGAGCGCCGGGACGGTTCCGGGCACGCCCACCCCGGTCCGGACGTCGTGGGCCACCTGATCGAGCGCGACTAGCGTCGTTATCGACAATCATTGTCGGTTAAGCTCGGTGGTGTGACGACACAGCTGAGCCGTGCGGACGCCGAGGACCTGCGGCGGAGTTGGGACGTGCGGCAGGAACCGTTCCTGCCGCACCGGGACGAGGCGTTCGCCGTGCTGGCGGACGTCGCGGTCGGACGCCGGGCGCTCGACCTCGCGGGCGGCACCGGCGCCATCGCGGCGCGGCTGCGCAACGACGACGTGACGCTGCTGGACGTCGACCCGGTGTTGTTGGCGATCGCGAGGGCCGCGCTGGGGGACCGGGTAGCGGTGCTGGCGGCCGACCTCGGCGTGCCGGGGTGGGACGCGGGGCTGGAGTTCGACGCCGTGGTGGCGGGCACCGCGCTGCACTGCTTCGCGCCGGACCGGCTGCGGGAGCTGTACCGGGAGGTCCACGCGGTGCTCGCGCCGGGTGGCGTGTTCGCCAATGCCGACCGGATGCCCGAGGGCGAGCCGGTCGCGCCCGACGACGGTGAGCCCGGTGGTGGTGAGCCCGGTGCCGCCGAGCCCGGTGACGGTCTGGCCGGCTGGCGCGAGTGGTGGGCGCGGGCGCTCGCGCACCCGGCCCTGGCCGACGCCGCGCGGAACCGGGTCGAGGGCGGGTCGGCCGACTTCTACCCGCCCGCGTCGTGGCACGTCGACGCCTTGCGGGCGGCGGGTTTCCGCGACGTCGAGGTGCGGTGGCGGCGCGGCGACACGGCGGTGGTGGTCGCCCGTCGAGCACGGGTGTGAGCCCTCGGGTCGTCGTCAGCTGCCGGCACGCGCCCCTGGTCACCTGGTGGCGAGGCACGCCAGCGGGTCACCCGGACCGGCCGAGGAAGACCGGGCCGTACCGGTCCACGTTGGCGTTGGGGTGCAGGATCGCGTGCAGGTTCAGCGCGTGGACGTCCCGCTGGATGCGGTGCAGGGCGGGGCTGTCCGCGCCGAGCACGTCGACCGCGTCCCTGGCCCGCAGGCACGCCTCGCCGAGGTCGCGGCGCACCAGGGCGCGCTCCTCCGGCGTCCACCTCCCGCCCTCCGCCGCCTTGCGGTCCACGGCGGTCGCGGCGCGTCGGGAGTGGAATTCGGCCTCGTCGGCGAGCACGGTCGCCTCCCTGATCCGGGCGGGCGACGACGGGGTGGACGACTGGGTGGCCGCCTCCACCGCGGCGCGGGCCAGTCCGGCGGCGGGCGCGCTGACCGTCGCGCACGCGGCGGGCAGGAACGGCGCGCGGAACATCGGCGCGGACGCGTCCGGGTGGGCCCGCAGCACGGGCGCCAGGCGCAGCACCTGTTCCGCCGGCACGAACACGTCGGTTGCCACCGTGGTGACCCCGCCGCTCGCACGCAGGCCGGTGGTGTGCCAGTCGTCGACGACATCGAGGTCCACCAGCGGGATGGCCAGCGCGACCGGTGTGCGGTCCGGGCCCAGCAGGGCCGCGTTGGTGGCCCAGTGGCTCTGCGGCGCGCCCGTGGTGAACGCCCACCGCCCGTTGACGCGCACGCCGCCGCCCACCGGCTCGGCGGTCGCGGTGGGGCTGAGGATGCCGGTGACCCGCACGTCGGGCTTGGCGAAGACCTCGCGCCGGACGTCGTCCGGGAACTGGCCGACGACCCAGGTGGAGATCGCCCACACCGCCGCGGTCCACGCCGCCGAGCCGTCGCCGCGGGCCAGTTCGGAGATGACGGCGACCACCGTGGTCAGGTCCGCCTCGTGGCCGCCGTGCTCGGCGGGCACCCGGAGGCGCAGCACACCGGCGTCCGCCATGGCCTCCAGCGCGTCGTCGTGCAGCCTGCGGTTCCGGTCGCCCCACGCGGCGTGGGCGCGCAGCACCGGGACTATCCCGGCGGCCCGCCGGACCAGCTCGTGCACCGTGCCTCCCCAGTCGGTGACCCGTGACACACACCTTGGCGTGGTCCGCGCCACCGGACAACACCGGAATAGCCAGAGACGCGGTACCGTTGTGCCAGATAGTTGAAAGCGCAACTACCTGAACGAGGAGTGGCCATGCAGTTCGGTGTCTTCACCGTCGGCGACGTGACGCCCGACCCCACCACGGGTCGGACGCCGACCGAGGTCGAGCGCATCAAGGCCATGGTCGCCATCGCGCTCAAGGCCGAGGAGGTCGGCCTCGACGTCTTCGCGACCGGCGAGCACCACAACCCGCCGTTCGTGCCGTCGTCGCCGACCACCATGCTCGGCTACATCGCGGCGCGGACCGAGCGGCTGATCCTGTCCACCGCCACCACGCTGATCACCACCAACGACCCGGTGAAGATCGCCGAGGACTACGCCATGCTCCAGCACCTGGCCGACGGCCGGG
Organism: Saccharothrix hoggarensis; assembly: GCF_042678885.1. Taxonomy (GTDB): domain Bacteria; phylum Actinomycetota; class Actinomycetes; order Mycobacteriales; family Pseudonocardiaceae; genus Actinosynnema; species Actinosynnema hoggarensis. The sequence continues at coordinate 6,405 of NZ_JBHTLK010000225.1, read as the reverse complement.
TGGACCTGATCATGGGGCGCGGCAACACCGGTCCGGTGTACCCGTGGTTCGGCAAGGACATCCGCGACGGCATCGACCTGGCCATCGAGAACTACCACCTGCTGCACCGGTTGTGGCGGGAGGACGTCGTCGACTGGCAGGGCAAGCACCGCACGCCGCTCCAGTCGTTCACCTCGACCCCGCGCCCGCTGGACGACGTGCCGCCGTTCGTGTGGCACGGTTCGATCCGCAGCCCGGAGATCGCGGAACAGGCCGCCTACTACGGCGACGGCTTCTTCGCGAACCACATCTTCTGGCCCAAGGAGCACTTCCAGCGGCTGATCGGCCTCTACCGCGAGCGCTACGAGCACTACGGGCACGGCGCCGCGCACCAGGCCATCGTCGGCCTCGGCGGCCAGGTGTTCATGCGCCGCAACTCGCAGGACGCCGTCCGCGAGTTCCGGCCGTACTTCGACAACGCGCCCGTCTACGGGCACGGCCCGTCGCTGGAGGAGTTCACCTCGCAGACGCCGCTCACCGTGGGCAGCCCGCAGGAGGTCATCGACAAGACGCTGACCTTCCGCGAGCACTTCGGCGACTACCAGCGCCAGCTGTTCCTCATGGACCACGCCGGCCTGCCGCTGAAGACCGTGCTGGAGCAGCTGGACCTGCTCGGCGAGATCGTGCCGACGCTGCGCCGCGAGTTCGCGGTCGGCCGGCCCGCCGACGTGCCCGAGGCGCCCACCCACGCGTCGATGCTCAAGGCAGCCGTCCGATGAGCAGCCTGCCGATGAACGAACGGCAGATGGCGACGCTCGCCGTGGTGCACGCCGGGCTCGGCTCGCCGTCGTCCACCCAGCTGCTCGCGACGCGGCTCACCGAGGCCACCCGGCGGCGCCTGCCCGACGTCGAGGTGCGCACCGTGCCACTGCGGGACGTGGCCCGCGACATCGCGGACAACCTCGTCACCGGGTTCCCCGGCGCGCGGCTGCGCGCGGCGGTGGACGACGTGGTCGGCGCGGACGCCGTGATCGCGGTGACGCCCACGTTCAACGCGTCCTACAGCGGCCTGTTCAAGTCGTTCGTGGACGTGCTGGACCCGGACTCACTGGCGGGCAAGCCGGTGCTGATCGGCGCGACCGGCGGCACCGAGCGCCACTCGCTCGTGCTCGACCACGCGATGCGGCCGCTGTTCGCGTACCTGCGGGCGGTCGTCGTGCCGACCGGCGTGTACGCGGCGTCGTCCGACTGGGGCGCGGCAGGCCTGCCGGCTCGGATCGACCGCGCCGCCGGTGAGCTGGCCGACCTGGTGACCGGCCGGGTGGGCCCGCGTCCCGCCGAGCGCTTCGTGCCGTTCGACCAGCTCCTCGCCGGGCGCTGACCAGCCCGGTCGCAGCGGGGCGGAAATCGGCTGACCGGTGATCGGACGCCCAATAGGGTTCGGCCCATGTCCGCCTCGCTGCACCTGGCGGTGCGCAACGCCGCCGTCCTCACGACCGGCCTCGCCCGCACCCGCGGCCACGACCTGATCACCCGCGCCGGGTTCCTCGCGATGAGCGGGCCGACCCTGCTGCGGGTGCTCGCGCTGCGGCCGGACCCCGACCCGGACGACGTGGCGGAGCTGGAACTGCTGGTCAAGCGCGCCGAGGCCCGCGTGGTGGTCGAGGACTCGTTCGGCGCGATCGACGGCGCCGCGCTCGGCCTCACGTCCCGGAACCTGCCGGTGATGATCCGGCCTCACACGCCCGTGCCGCCGCCCGACTTCGAGGTCGAGCGGGTTCGCACGCCGGGCGAGTGGGCCGTCGCCGAGCAGGTCGTGGTCGACGGCTTCCCCATGCCCGGCTTCCCGACCGGCAACGCGCTGCCCGTCGCCCTCCTGGACCGCGAGGGCTTCGCGGTCCACACGATCCGGCGGGACGGCGAGGTGGCCGGCGCGTGCCTGACCGTGGAGGCCGACGGCGCGGTGGGCGTGTACTGGGTGACGACGCTGCCCGAGCACCGCTCGCGGGGCGTCGGCCGGGCCCTGATGCAGGCCGTGATCAACGAATTCCCCGTGCCGATGACGCTCTCCGCCGCCAGGGCGGGCCGGCCGTTGTACGAGTCGCTCGGCTTTTCCGTCGTCACCGAGGCCGTCTGGTGGTCGAACGCCGGCTGATCGGCAGGGCCGCAACGGAATTCCGGCTTCCGGACGAGTGTCGCCGACGGTCGGCGCCGGTTCGTCGGGAATGGGTCGACCGCATTTCACGCACCCATCCCGCCCTATTCACGGCGAGGTCGTCCGAATCCGCCCGGTGGCGTCGAAAGGTGACCGCTTCACGTCCCGTGCTCACGTGGTGGGAAGCCCGGACGGGTGACCCGGGCGCGACACCGCGTGGTTTCCACACCGTGGGACACCTGGGCATACCCGGGACGGGGACGGGCCCCTCCGTGTGGGAGACTTCGGCTCATGGCTCCTCTTCGCTTCGCCCTGCCCAACAAGGGCTCGTTGAGTGCTCCCGCGGCGCAAATGCTCGCCGAGGCGGGGTACCGGGTGAACAGGTCCGGCCGTGAGCTGATCGTGGCGGACCCGGCAAATGATGTGCAGTTCTTTTTCCTGCGTCCCCGCGACATCGCGGTGTACGTAGGCGAGGGGTCGTTGGACGTCGGCATCACGGGTCGTGATCTGCTGCTCGATTCCACCGTCTCCGCGAAGGAAATCCTGCCGCTCGGCTTCGGCCGGGCGTCGTTCTACTTCGCGTCGAAGCCCGGTGGCATCCACGACGCCGCCGGCCTGGAGGGCAAGCGGATCGCGACCAGCTACCCGAACCTGGTCGAGGCCCATCTGGCGGACCTCGGCATCAAGGCGCACCTCGTGCGGCTCGACGGCGCCGTGGAGACGGCGGTGGAGCTGGGCGTGGCCGACGCGATCGCCGACGTGGTCGAGACCGGCATCACGCTGAAGACCTCGGGCCTGGAGACGTTCGGCTCGCCGATCCTCAAGTCCGAGGCCGTGCTGATCCAGGGCGACACCGTCGCCGACAACGGCGACTCGGTGCGCGCGGTGGAGATCCTGCACCGCCGGCTCCAGGGCGTGCTGATCGCCCGCCGTTACGTCATCCTCGACTTCGACTGCCCCGTCGAGGCGCAGGAGGAGGCGTTCAAGCTGGTGCCCGGCATCGAGTCGCCCACCGTGTCGCCGCTGGCCCGCGAGGGTTGGGTGGCCGTGCGGTCCCTCGTGCCGCGCGACGACGCCCCGTTCATCATGGACGAGCTGTGGCGCGTGGGCGCGCGGGCGATCCTGGTCAGCTCCCTGGACACCTGCCGGATCTAGCCGGCACCCGACCCAGCGGAACCGGACTCCGCGTTTCCCCACGTCACGGCGCGGGGGAGCGCGGAGTCCGTCGTTTCCGGGGATCTGGCGGCCGCCAGATCCGGTCTGGCGGGCCGTCTCGCGCCTCCGGGGTGAGAGGAGGTGGCGGATGGAGCCGTTGCGCATCGCGGTCATCGTGGGCAGCACCCGCCAGGGGCGCGTCGGCGACGACGTCGGCCGGTGGGTCGCCGGGATAGCGGCAGGGCGCGCCGACGTGCGCCCCGTGGTGGTCGACCTGGCCGACTACGACTTCCCGCCGCGCCACCCCGAGCAGCCGACGCCGGAGATCCGCCGGTTCACCGACCAGGTCGCGGCGGCGGACGGGTTCGTGGTCGTCACCCCCGAGTACAACCGCAGCTTCCCCGCCTCCCTCAAGCAGGCCATCGACTACGCCTACGACGAGTGGCACGCCAAGCCCGCGGGGTTCGTCTCCTACGGCTACCGCTCCGAGGGCTTCCACGCGGTGGAGCAGCTCCGAACAGTTTTCACCGAGCTGCACGTCATGACTGTGCGCAACGGCGTCGGGGTCAACCTCCTCGCCGGCGAACCGCTCGACTCCGAGCACCGCCGGTGCGCCGCGCACACGATGCTCGACCAGCTCGCCTGGTGGGCGTCGGCGCTGAAGGACGCCCGCGGCCGACGCCCCTACGTCTCCTGAGAGAGGGAAATCATGAACGCCATCGAAACGTCGGGCCTGGTCAAGGTCTTCGGCGACACCCGGGCGGTGGACGGCGTCGACCTGACCGTGCCCGCCGGGACGGTGTACGGCCTGCTCGGCCCGAACGGCGCGGGCAAGACCACGACGGTCCGCATGCTCGCCACCCTGCTCCGGCCGGACGGCGGCGAGGCCCGGGTGTTCGGCCACGACCTGCGCGACGAACCCGACGCGGTGCGCCGACTCGTCAGCCTCACCGGGCAGTACGCCTCGGTCGACGAGGACCTGACCGGCACCGAGAACCTGGTCCTGCTGGCCCGGCTCCTCGGCCACACCCGCGCCCACTCCCGCGACCGGGCCGCTCAGCTGCTGGAGGCGTTCGGGCTGACCGAGGCGGCGGCGAAGCAGGTCAAGCACTACTCGGGCGGCATGCGCCGGCGGCTGGACATCGCGGCCAGCATCCTCAACACGCCCAGGCTGCTGTTCCTGGACGAGCCGACCACGGGCCTCGACCCGCGCAGCCGCAACCAGGTGTGGGACATCGTCCGCGCGGTCGTCTCGCACGGCACCACCGTGCTGCTGACCACGCAGTACCTGGACGAGGCCGACCAGCTCGCGTCCCGCATCGCGGTCATCGACCGCGGCAAGGTCATCGCCGAGGGCACCAAGGGCGAGCTGAAGGCGTCCGTCGGCGTCGGCGCGGTGCACCTGCGGCTGCGCGACGCCGACCAGCGGCCGCGGGCGCGGGAGGTGCTGGCCGCCGCGCTGGAGGCCGACGTGCAGCTCGACTCGGACCCGGTCGCGCTGACCGCCCGGCTGTCCGGCCGCGCCACCGAGCAGGCCGCCGAGGCACTGGCCCGGCTCGCCCGCGAGGGCATCACCGTCGACACGTTCTCCCTCGGCCAGCCCAGCCTGGACGAGGTCTTCCTGGCCCTCACCGACAAGAAGGAGGCGGCGGCGTGACCGTCACCAAAGAGCCCGAGGTCATGCCCGCGCCCAAGCCGGAGGAGCTGGCGGCGGTGCTGCTGGAGACCGTGCGGCCGGACCGGCCGAGCGCGTTGTCCGCGTCGCTGACGTTCGGCTGGCGGGCCGTGCTGAAGATCAAGCACGTGCCGGAGCAGCTGTTCGACGTGACCGCGTTCCCGATCATGATGATCCTGATGTTCACCTACCTGTTCGGCGGCGCGCTGGCCGGCTCGCCGGGGGAGTACATCCAGTACCTGCTGCCGGGCATGACCGTCACCAGCGTCGTCATGATCACCATGTACACGGGCGTCGCGGTGAACACCGACATCGAGAAGGGCGTGTTCGACCGGTTCCGCACGCTGCCGATCTGGCGGCCCGCGCCGATGGTCGGCTACATCCTGGGCGACCTGCTGCGGTACGTGCTGGCGTCCACGGTGATCATGGTCGTCGGCCTGGTCCTGGGCTTCCGGCCGGGCGGCGGGTTCGTCGGGGTCGTGCTCGGCGTGGCGGTGCTGGTGGCGTTCTCGTTCGCGTTCTCGTGGATCTGGACGATGTTCGGCCTGCTCCTGCGCAGCGAGAAGTCCGTGATGGGCACGAGCATGCTGGTGCTGTTCCCGCTGACGTTCCTGTCGAACGTCTACGTCGACCCGGCCACCATGCCGGGGTGGCTCCAGCCGTTCGTGGAGGTCAACCCGATCAGCAAGCTGGTGGGCGCGGTGCGGTCGCTGATGGCGGGCGGCTTCGACGCCGACGCGATGCTGTGGACGCTCGGCTACGGCGTCGCGTTCACCGTCGTGTTCGGCACGTGGACCATGCGCCTGTACAACCGCAAGTGAGCCGCGCCGGGCGGTGACGAGCGGTTCCCGCTCACAGCCGGAACCGCTCGTGCCCGGAGTAGACGCACGTCGCCCCGGTCGACACGGTCTCCCTCAGGTGGGCCGCGAGACCGGGGTGGCGGTCGTCCAGCTTCCGGAGCGTGTCGCGGATGCGGGCGGTGACGGCCTTGCGGGCGCGCTCGGCCTCGTCGCCCAGCCTCCGCGTCCGGCCCGCCAGGCCCGCGGCGGCACGCAGCTCGTCCAGCAGCGCCGCCCGCTCGCGGTCGAGGGCGGCGGCGCGGTCGTCGTCCGGCGCGTGGTCGATCTCTTCGTCCAGCCGCGCCAACCGCCTGCGGTACCGGGCCTTCGCCTCGTCGTCCAGCACCGGGTCGCCGCCGAGCCTCGCCGACGCCACCGCCTCCGGGGCCAGCAGCGACACCGCGGCGACCGCCTCGCCGGGACTGCTCAGCAGCACGTGCAGGTCGCGCAGGCCCTTCGAGTCCGGCATCCGCACGGTGACGCCGCGGTACGACAGCGACCACACGTCGCCGTCCCGCCGGAACTCGCCGGCCTGCCGTTCGCCCGCCACCGGCGCCAGGCCCAGCGTCGCCGCGTCCCGCGCGGCGGACGCCACCAGCTCG
>NZ_JBHTLK010000224.1:0-11372 GCF_042678885.1 Saccharothrix hoggarensis | reverse complement strand
GGCTCGCCGTCCTCGCCGACGCCCTGCCCGGCGAGCACGGCGAGCAGGCGCGGCTCGCCGACGCGCTGGACGACCCCGGCGACCCGACCGCGTACTCCGCCGAGGGCTACCGGCGCATCCGCAGGCTGGGCGCCGAGCTGGCCGCGTTGCGCCGCCGCCTCGACCAGCCGTTGCCCGAGCTGGTCGCCGACGTGGAACGCACCCTGCTGCTGGACATCGAGGCGATGTCCCGGCCCGGCGGCGTCGGCCGGGCGCACCTCGACGCGTTCGCCGACGTGGTCGCCGACTTCGCGGCGGCCAGCCCGTCCGCGACCCTGCCCGCGCTGCTCGACTACCTCTACACCGCCGAGCAGGCCGAGGACGGTCTCGAACCCGGCGAGGTCGAGGTCGCCGAGAACCGGGTGCAGGTGCTGACCATGCACTCGGCGAAAGGGCTGGAGTGGCACATCGTCGCCGTGCCGCACGTGGTGAAGGACGTGTTCCCGGGGCGCAAGAAGTCGTCCAGCTGGCTGCGGGCGGTGGCCGAGCTGCCCGCCGACCTGCGCGGTGACGCCGAGGACCTGCCCCAGCTGCGCATCGCGCCCGGCGCCAACCGCAAGGAGGTGGAGGAGGCGCTCGTCAAGCACGAGGAGGACTTCGACGCCCGGCGGTTGGTGGAGGAGCGCCGGCTGCTGTACGTCGCCCTGACCCGGTCCGAGCACAGCCTGCTGGTGTCCGGGCACTGGTGGGGTGAGACGGGCGACAAGCCCAAGGGGCCGTCGGCGTTCCTGACGGAGATCCGCGAGTCCGTGCTGGCCGCCGACCACCCGCCGGCCGACATCGCGAACTGGGCGCCGAGGCCCGCCGACGACGAGCCGAACCCCCTCGCGTCGCAGACGAAGACCGCCCAGTGGCCCGCCGACCCGCTCGGCAAGCGCCGTGAGGCGGTGAAGGAGGGGGCGGAGCTGGTGCTGGCCGCGCTGGACCGCCACCTGTCCCGGCTGCCCCGACCGGCCGACGCGGACGCCGACGCCGACGCCGACGCCGACCTGCCGCCCGAGCCGCCGGACGACGACGTGCCGCCGGAGGACGTGCGTCCGGACGCCTTCCCGGAGGACTTGCCGCCCGACGACCTGCCGCCGGAGGACTTGCTCCCCGAGGACCTGCCGCCGGAAGACCTGCCGCCCGCCGACCTGCCGCCGGAAGACCTGCCGCCTGCGGACCTGCCGGAAGACCTGTTCCCCGAGGACGTGCCGCCGGAGCCGGACGACTATCCCGAGGCCGAGGCCGGTGCCGGAGACCTCCCCGAAGCGCCGCCGGCCGACGACTCGGAGGACGACCCCGAGGGCTGGTCGCGGGACGTCGACGTGCTGCTGGCCGAACGCGCCGCCGCGGCCGACCGCCGGGAACGGGTCGTCCTGCCCGACCACCTCTCGGTCAGCCAACTGGTCGAGCTGGCCGCCGACCCGGACCTCCTGGCCCGACGTCTGCGCCGCCCCCTGCCGTTCCCACCGAACCCGCTGGCCCGCCGCGGCACGGCGTTCCACACCTGGCTGGAACAGCGGTTCGGCGCGAGCCGCCTCTTCGACCTGGACGAACTCCCCGGCGCGGCCGACGAGGGAGCGGCGCCCGACGCCGACCTCACCCGCCTCCAGGAGGCGTTCCTGGCGAGCAAGTGGGCCGACCGGGTGCCGCACGACGTCGAGGTGCCGTTCGAGACGGAGATCGACGGCCTGTCGGTGCGGGGCCGGATGGACGCCGTGTTCGCCGACGACGACGGCGGCTGGACGGTGGTCGACTGGAAGACCGGCGCCGTGCCGGACGACGACCGCCTGCCCGCGCTGTCCGTGCAGCTCGCGGCGTACCGGCTGGCGTGGGCGGCGCTGACCGGCTCACCGGTCGAGAAGGTGCGGGCCGCGTTCCACTACGTCCGCCAGGACCGCACCCTCCGCCCCGCGGACCTGTTGGACGCGGACGGCCTGCGCGAGCTGATCCGCTCGATCCCGCAGTGACCCACCCGACTCGGTGACCGCCGCGACTCGGTGACCGCCGCGACCCGTTCCGGCGACCCGGCGACCCGACGCGACTCAGTGACCGGCGCGACCACCGGCGACCCGGCGCGACCCCCTGATCCCGGATCCGCTGATCCCGTGATCCGGCCTAGGTCGTGACGCGGGCGTGCGCGGGGACTTCCTTCAGCACCCGGTCGTACAGCACCTCGAGCAGCCACCGCCCGAACAGCGACGGGCCGAACTCGGTCGACCGGTCCTCCGGCGGCACCATCAGCTCGGCCGCGCCCGACGAGTCGACCGCCACCACGCCGATGCCGTAGTAGTCCAGCTCGATCAGAGGCCACGACTGCGCGCCCTGCGGCGCGGGCAGCACCACGGAGCACGGCGCGAGGGTCATCAACGTCCCGCACGACTGCAACGCGCGGTCCACCGTGGATTCACCCACCAGGACGCCGACCAGCTCCACCGCGGGCACGGGCAGCTGGTCGTGCGCGGCCGGCTCGAACCACGAGCGGAACCAGGACGGGTCCGCCTGGGGCGGCCAGCCGTTCGCGCTGCGCCACTCGTGCACGTCGGCACGAACCCGCACGACAGCCGACACCTGGTGACCCAGCACGGCGACGTCGGGGACGACGATGCCGCGCCAACCCAGCGCCGACGCGGCATGGTGGAGGAGCGGTTGCACTCGGGCATCCTAGGACTGGTTGCGGTTTCAATGACAGCCCCTCGGGCGCGCTGGGTGTCGAACCCAGTGCCGAGAGTGATCAGCGGGTTGAGCGTCCCACACGCAAGGCCCACAGGATCAGCGGGACCTGGAGCGGCAGCCGCCCGAACGCGATCACCCTCGCCTTGGGCGACTTCGCACGGTAGTCGTAGGCCATCTTGACGTTGGCCGGGAACACCGCCGCGAAGAACCCGGCGGCGAGCTTCCCGCCCAGGCCTCGGGTCCGCGGCACGGCGACCGCCGCGGCCAGCGCCACCTCGACGGCTCCGGACACGTAAGTCCAGGTCCGGGGCTTGCCCGGCAGCGCACGCGGCACGATCGCGTCGTACGGCTTCGGCTTGGCGAAGTGCGTGACGCCGGCCGCGCCCAGCAGCCCGGCCAGCGCGAGCGCCGACCAGGAGCGGGAACGAGTGGGTTCCATGCGGCTCACCCTGTCATGCCGGCCACCGCCGGGCGCTGCCAGGGTTATCCTCCCGCACCGTGAGCGGTGATCCCGAAAATCCCGAACATCCCGAGCGGGCGGCGGTGGCGGCGTTCGCCGACGACTTCCTGGTCGGCCTGCGCGAGTGGCTGGCCATCCCGTCCATCGGGGCAGACCCCGCGCACCACGGCGACGTGCGCGCGTCCGCCCGCTGGCTCGCCGAGGCGCTGCGCCGCGACGGGTGGCCCGACGTCCGGGTCTGGGACGAGGGACCGGCCCTGCCCGCCGTCTACGCCTCCTGGCCCGCCGCCGACCCCGACGCGCCGACCGTGCTCGTCTACGGGCACCACGACGTGCAGCCGGTCGACCCGGTCGAGCAGTGGCAGCACCCGCCGTTCGAGGCGACGCTCGTCGGCGAGGAGCTGTTCGCGCGCGGCGCCAGCGACGACAAGGGGCAGGTCGCGATGCACCTGCTCGGCGTCAAGGCGCACCTGGCGGCGACCGGCGCGGCGCAGCCCGCGGTGACGCTCAAGCTGTTCGTCGAGGGCGAGGAGGAGTCGGGGTCGCCGCACCTCACCCGCCTGCTCGACGACCACCGCGACGACCTCGCGTGCGACCTGGTGGTGTTCACCGACACGCCGCTGTACGGGCGTGACGCGCCGACGGTGTGCACCGGCCAGCGCGGCGTGTACGGCGCGGAGGTCGTGTTCACCGGCGGCACGTCGGACGTGCACTCCGGCCGGGCCGGCGGCAGCGTCCCCAACCCGGCCACCGCCATCGCCCGGCTCGTCGCCGCGCTCCACGACGACGACGGGCGCGTGCGGTTGCGGGACTTCTACGCCGACGTCGTCGAGCCCACCGAGGCCGAGCGTGCCGACTACGCCGCGCTGCCGTTCGACGAGGCCGTGTGGCTCGCGAACGCGGGCGGCGCGCAGGGGTTGGCGGGCGAGCCCGGCTGGTCGACGTTGGAACGCGTGTGGGTGCGCCCCACCGCCGAGGTCAACGGCATCCACGGCGGGTACACCGGGCCCGGCCTGAAGACGATCGTGCCCGCGCAGGCGTCGGTGAAGCTGTCGTTCCGGCTCGTGCCCGACCAGCGGCCCGAACGGGTGGCCGACGCGTTGCGCGAGTTCGTCGCCAAGCACACGCCGGACGGCCTGCACGCCGAGGTGATCACGCGCGGTGACGGCGCGCCGCCCTATGCGGTGGACGTGTCCCACCCGGCCGTGGGTGCGGTGCGTGACGCCGTGCAGGCCGCGTTCGAACAGCCGGTCAGGTTCAGCCGGACGGGTGGCTCGGGGCCGGCCGCGCTGCTGCACGGCTGGCTCGGCGTGCCGGTGGTGTACCTGGGCGCGACGTTGCCGGATGATCGCATCCACGCGCCGAACGAGCGCGTCGTCGTGCCACTGCTGCTCTGCGGCGCCGAGGCCGCCGCCCGGCTGTGGCGACTACTGCCGGAGAGGTTGTCATGATCCGCCGATCTCATCCCGGGGCACCGCTGGCCGATCGGCCCGGACACTCGCTGGTCGGTGTGATCCGGATGCCGGACACCGTCCACAGCCCGGTGCGCGCGATCCTGAAACGGGTCATCGGCGCGCTTACCGCGCTGTTGTCGGCCGTGCTGATCGTCTACTTCGACCGCGACGGCTACCGTGACGTCAACGAGGACGGCCTGTCCTTCCTGGACGCGGTCTACTACGCCACGGTGTCGCTGTCGACCACCGGATACGGTGACATCACGCCGGTCAGTTCGTCGGCCCGGCTCGTGAACGTCCTCGTGATCACCCCCCTGCGGGTGCTGTTCCTGATCGTTCTGGTCGGTACGACCCTAGAAGTGCTCACCGAGCGTTCTCGGCAGGCGCTGCGCATCCAAAAGTGGAGGACCAAGGTGCGTGACCACGTGGTCGTCGTCGGGTACGGCACGAAGGGCAGGTCCGCCGTCAGCGCCCTCATGGGCGACGGCGTCGACCCCGGCTCGATCGTCGTCGTGGACACCACCCAGGAGTCGCTGGACGCCGCCTCGGCCATCGGCCTCGTGACCGTGCACGGCACCGGCACCAGCAACGACGTGCTGCGCGTCGCGGGCGTCCCGCGGGCACGCGCCGTGGTCGTCGCCGCGAACCGCGACGACACCGCGGTCCTGGTCACCCTCACCGCGCGCGAGCTGGCGCCCAAGGCGCAGATCGTCGCCTCGGTCCGCGAACGCGAGAACGAACACCTCCTCCGCCAGTCCGGCGCGGACTCGGTCGTGGTCTCCAGCGAGACCGCCGGCCGCCTCCTCGGAATGGCCACCGCCACCCCGTCCGTCGTCGACATGGTCGAGGACCTGCTCACCCCCGACGCGGGCCTGTCGATCGCCGAGCGCGACGTGGAGCCGTCCGAGATCGGCGGCTCACCCCGCCACCTGCCCGACATAGTGCTGGGCGTGGTGCGGGACGGCGTCCTCTACCGGGTGGACGCCCCGGAGGCCGACGCCGTGGAAGCGGGCGACCGCCTCCTCTACGTCAAGAAGGTCACCCCACCCAAAGAAGCCTGACGCCCCCTCTCCCCACTGGCCTCACTCAGCCAACGGAATCCGAACCTCGAACACGGCCCCGCCCACCACCGGCGGGGCCTCCGCTCGCCCATCGCCAGCCCACCCGCCCCCCACCTGCCCACGGCCAACCTGCCCGGCAGCGGGCCGCTCGGCACCTGCCTGCCCAGCGCCGACCCGCCCGGCAGCCGTCTGGCCAGCAGCGAACCGCTTAGCGCCGACCAGCCCGGCACCGGTCTGCCCAGCGCCGACCCGCCCGGCACCCGCCTGCTCGGTGTCCGCACACTCGGCGGCGACCTGCTCGACAGCGGCCCGCTCGGCACCCGCTTGGCCAGCGTCTGGCTGCCCTGCGCCCGCCGCAGGGTTCGCCTGACCGGCGTGCACCTGCCCGGCGCTCACCGCCGGGCCGTTCACCACGAGGCCGTGTGCCACCGGGCCGTCCGTTCGACCCGCGACGGTCGCCCCGGTTGACCCGATCGACCTGGTCGAGCCGATCGACCCGTTGGGCCTGGTCGAGCCGGTGAGGTGGTGGGGGTCGACACAGGTCAGCTCTCCGCCGTGGGCGCGCACGACGCCGCGGGCGATGGGCAGACCGAGACCCGAGCCGCCGGACCGACGATCCCTGGCCTCGTCGAGCCTGACCAACCGGTCGAAGATGCGTTCCCGGTCCTCGGGTGCGACGCCGGGGCCGTTGTCGGACACGGTCAGGTGGGCGATGGCGCCCGTCCTCGACACCCTCAGCCGCACCCGCCCTGACGGCCCGGTGGCTTGGCGGGCGTTGTCGGCGAGGTTGGCCAGCACCTGGGCCAGGCGTTGCGGATCGCCTGACACGAACGCCGACTCGCCCTCGGCCGCGATGTCGAAGTCGGGTGCGAGCAGCCGCGTCCGACCCACCTCGGCCTCGGCCAACGCCAGCAGGTCGACCCGCTCCCGGTGCAGTTCGAGGCCCGCTTCGATCCTGGCCAGCGCCAAGAGGTCGTCCACCAGCCGTCCGGCCCGCCGCGACTCCCGCACGAGCAGCAGGTTCAACCGCTCCCGCTCCTCCGCGCCGGCGGTCTGCATCAGCGCCTCGGCCACCGCCTGCACACCCGCGATGGGGGTGCGCAGCTCGTGCGCCGCGTCGGCCACGAACCGCTTCGTCCGCTCCTCCGATCCCTCCAACGAGTCCAGCATGTCGTCGAACGCCGCCGCCGTGCGGCCGAGTTCGTTGTCCGACCGCGACGGGTTGAGCCGGTGGCCCCGGTCACCGCGCGCGATGTTCCGGGCCAGCGTGGTCATGGCGTCCAACGGCGCCAACGCCCGTCGGACCACCCACACCATCGCGGCCGCCGTCACCGCCACCGCACCGAACCCGACCAGCAGCAGCAACCGCCGCAACCTGACCTGCGCCGCCGTGATGACCGACGACTCGGCGTACAGCGTGATCTTCGACCCGTCCGGCAGGTCCCGAGTGGTCCCGTTCGCCACCTCCTCGTCCAGTGCCGCTCCGAACACCGCCCCGTCCGGCATGACCAGCCGGACCTCCACACCTCGGCCTTGCAGCCGGTTCACCAGGTTCGCGCCGCGCACCCCCTGCATCACGAGTTGCTGGGCCACCCGTGCCTTCTCCAGCAACGCCGTCTCGACGTCCCGTTTGGACTGGGCCGCGAACAACCCGTCCACCACCAGCACGACCCCGATCAGCACCGCGCCCAGGACGCCGATCGCCGACAGCGCGACCCGCCGCCGCAGCGACACGGTCCGGAGGCTCACGTCTCGTCCGCTCTGAGCACGTAACCGAGCCCGCGCACGGTGTGCAGCAACCGCGGACCGTGCTCCTCCAACTTCCGGCGCAGCGCGCTGACGTGCACCTCCACCAGGTTCGGGTCGTAGTCCTCGTAGCCCCACACCGCGGTGAGGATCTGCGTCTTCCCCACGACCCGCCCCCGCTGCGCCGCCAGGTACCGCAACAGCCGCAGCTCGGTGGCGGTCAGATCGACCGAGACGTCGCCCCGCAACACGACCGCCGAGTCGGCGTCGACGACCAGGTCACCGATCTGGACGGTCGACGGCGTCCGCCCCAGCCGCCGCAGGACCGCGCTCACCCGCGCCACCAACTCGGCCAAGACGAACGGCTTCACCACGTAGTCGTCCGCGCCCCGGTCGAGCCCTCGCAGCCGATCCGACACCCCGTCCCGAGCGGTCAACATGACCACCCCGGCCCCGCTCGCGCGCCGGATGACCTCCAACAACGTGAAGCCGTCCCGACCGGGCAACATCACGTCGAGCACCACCAGATCCGGCCGGAACCGGACCAGGTCGCCCTCCAGTTCGCGGCCGTCCGGCCGGACCTGCACCTGGTAACCCGCGTCGCGCAACGCGGAACTCACCGCAGCCCCGATCGCCTCGGCGTCCTCGATCACCAGCACCCTGGCAGCAGTCGACACCTCCATATTCTGCTTCGCACCCGACGCCCAACCACCCCACCCGCCCACGGTGGGTGGCGTGGGCAGATTTGGGCCGGCCGAGGTGAGTGGTGCGTGCGTGCGTGCGGCTGGACGGCCGGTGGGCGTGCTTCAGCGGTTGCTGAGGGTCAGGGCCGCCGCCGCTCTCGGGTTGTTGGGTTGCGGTCGGGTGTTGCCGCTCCCTGCGGTGCGGCGGCCGATGGGGTGGGTAGGTGGTGGGCGGTCGAGGTATGGGCCGGCCTCCTCCGTCGGGGGGCGCGGATGGGGGAGGCCGGCGTCCACAGCAGAACGACGGTGGCCGCCGTTCTCCGGTGGTGTGAGGGTTCGTCGGACAACGCCGCGGTGGTGGTGATCGGCGGCAGACGCCTGGCGAATCCGAAGTGGACTGGAGGTCTGTGCGCGGTCCGCCGGAGGGCGGGGGTCGGCTGGAAGGTGGTGATCGGCTGATCCGAGTGGTCGATCCGGCGGCAGTCGTCGGCCCGGCGGCGGCCGGCGGCCCGGCGGCGGTCGTCAACCGAAGGGTGGCGGGAGGTCTTGGCGGGGCGCTGTGAGGCGGCCGCACGTCAAAGCTCTCCAACGCGGCGGGCAGGCCCAAGGACGGAGACCTCGCCGCAGCACGCCGTGCGGCAGGCGGCGGTGGACTCGGGGGCCGGTGGGGTCGAAGGCTTTCGCAGTGGAGGTCATGGGTCTATTTTCGAACAGGAGTTCGAGGGACGGCAAGATCACGATCGGGTGAAGTCCGGGGCTGGGGCGGCCGCCTCCGCCCCCACGACAACCGGCCACCCCGTCTGCGACCATCCACCCTGTGGCGGTTCCGCGAAGCCCGGCCGGATGGGCCCTGGTACTGCTGGTCGTGGGCCTGTCAGGGGTGGCGGCAGCGGTCGCGTTGTGGTGGCCGCGCACCGCTCCGGAGGTCCAGCACGCGTCGGCGACCGTCGTCGCACCGGCCTCCTGCGGCGACCCGGACGCCTACGACCGGGTCGAACTGACGATCGGTGGCCGAACGCACACCGCCAAGCTCGACGGCTGCGGTCACCTGCGCGATGAGGTGGTGGAGGTCGTGGTCCCGGCCGACACCAGCGGCGAGTTCACCGTCCAAGCCGCCGCCGCCACCCCCGAGGGCATGCCGCTCGACACCCGCCTGGCGCTCCTGCTGACGTGCCTGAGCGGCCTCGCGGGCGGCCTCTACGCCTACCTGCTGACCCGGCGCGCTCAGGCGACGGCGTCCGCCGGGGCCGCGTAGGTGTTGCACGACGACGTCACGCCCGTCGTGTACCCGTGCGACGCCCACTCCGCCTGGTTGTCCGGGCTGCCGTGCGCGTTCTTCTCCGGCGGCTCCTCCACGGCGTACTGGAAGTCGTCCGCCGCCTCCTGCGCGAGCCCCGTCCCGATCGATTCCGAGACCGCGACCAGGAACATCCCGGCGAAGCAGTTGGCCTGCAACTCGATCCGCCGCGACATCTCCAGCCCCGCCGGCGTCTCCTCGCCCGCGTCCACGATCTTGCTGTCCGCCGCGCGCAGCATCCCCGTCAACGCCTGGACGTGGTGCCCGTACTCGTGCGCCAACGTCGCCAGGTGCGACCCGGGGCGCTCACCGCCGCCGTTGTCGCGCAGCCGCTTGGTCGGCATGTAGATGGTCCTGTTGCGACCGCAGTAGTACGCGACCGCCTCGCTCTCCGCGGGCGCCGAGCCGCACGGGCCCTCGACCAGGTCCGGCGCGGTGTCGAGCGCGGGCGGGTCGAACGGCAGGTTCGCCTGCTCCAGCACCGGCCGCCACGCCGCGTCGAGGCACAGCACCCCGGCCCGGTAGTACGCCGACAGCTCGGCGTCCGACACCCCGAACCCCGGAAGCGGGCACGGCACCGCGGGCAGCCGCACGGGCGTCACGAGCAGCGGGTGGTCGGCCAGCCGGTGCACCGCGCGCGGCCTCGGCGCCTCGGTCTCCGCGGTTTCCCCGGTCACCGCGCCCGGTGCGGCGACGGCGCGTCCGCTGATCTGCCGGGACACTTCCAGTTGCGTGACGCCACCGAGGCCCAGCACGCACAAGACGATCAACGAGAACACGCCGATGAGCACGATCGGGTTGTTCCTGGGCTCTTCGGGCGTGTGCACGGTCCTCCAGTCGGGTCAGCTGACGTCCGCCGCGCTCGCCACCCAAGTGTTGCACGCGCTCGTCTCGTTGTTCTTGAACCCGTGGTTCACCCAGGCCGCGTTCCGCTCCGGCGCGCCGTGGTCGCGGTTGGGGTAGATCGGGTAGTCGCCGCGGTTCCCGGCGTCGGAGAGGGCGACGGAGATGACGTCACCGGGCACGGCGCCGTGGGAGAGGGGCGCGAGCGTCATCCCGCCGAAGCACGTCGCCTGCAGCTCCTTGCGCCGGTTGATGTCGAGGCCCTCCGGGGTGTCCCAGCCGCCCTTCTCGTACTGCGCCTGGCCGGACGCGCGCAGGATGCCGGACAGCCACTGGACGTGGTGGCCGTACTCGTGGGCGAGCTGGCCCAGGTACTTGCCGGGGTGGTTCGGGTTCGCCGCGCCCTGCTCGTTCGCGTAGTGGTTCGGCGTCCAGTAGATCGTGCCGTCGCAGTACATGGCGGTGCGGTCGGGGCCCATCGAGCCGCACGTGTTGGTGATCTGGGACGTCACCATGACCAGCTCCACCGGCTGGTAGGGCAGGTTCGCGCGCTGGAACGACGGCTCCCACATCGCCTCGATGCACGGCAGCGCCGCCCGCAGGAACCGGTCCTGGCCGGCGGGGGAGTAGTCCATGCCCGGCAACGGGCAGCCGTCGATGTTGAACGCGCCGAGGCCGGCCGCGTGGATCGGGTTGTCACCGAGCGTGAAGGACGCCTTGGGGCCGGCCTTCGTGGTGGACGTCGACGTGGACCGCGTGGTGGTGCGCTCGGACGTGGTCGTCGTCGTGGTGGTCGTGGTGGTGGTGCGGTCCGGCGAGTACGTGTTGGTCGAGTACCCGGCGTTGCCGGAGTCGGAGGCCCGCGTGGAGTCGCCGTTGGCCGCGACGATGCCGATCGTGGCGATGCCGATCACGAGGAAGCCGATGGCCAGCATCGCGACGAGCGGGCCCTTGCTCTTGGGCTGCCCCGGGTACGGCACGGGCGCCGGGCCCCAGCCCTGGGGCGGTCCGGGCGGACCCCAGTTCGCGGGTTGCGGCGCGGCCACGGGCGGCGGCATGACGGGGGCCTGCTGCGGCCACCCGGGCGAGGGCTGGGCCGGCTGCGAACCCGTCTGCGGCCACGACGGCTGC
>NZ_JBHTLK010000223.1:0-11409 GCF_042678885.1 Saccharothrix hoggarensis | reverse complement strand
GGTCCGCCGCCACGTCCAGGGGCGCCGCCGGGCCCGTTGGGGTTGCCCGACCCACCGGGCCCGCGCGGGCCGCCGGGCGGAACCGGCCGTCCGGGACCACCGGGCGGGTACACGCCAGGCGGGTAGACGCCGGGGTTGCCACCGGGCAGGTTGTTGTTGCCGCCACCGCCGCCGGGTCCGGGCAGGTTCGTGTTGCCGCCACCGGTGCCGGGCCCGTTCAACCCGGACTGGTGCGTGCTGCCACCCGTGCCGAGCGACCCGGGGTCGCCGATGCCGGTGCCCGTTCCCGTGCCCATCCCCGTTCCGGTCCCGGTGCCCGTACCCGTCCCGATGCCGCCGGGCGGGGTCGGCCGGCCGCCGATCTCGGCTGGGCCTGGCTGGTTGGGATCGCCCGTACCGCCGCCACCCTGCATCGGCGGGGGAGGCGAGAAGGCCGGCATCGTCGAGCCCGACTCGTGGAAGCTCGTGGACATGGTCGTCATGACCTCGGCGGCCCGTTCGTGGGCCTGCTGCTTCTCCTCGAACTTCTGCTCGATCTGGTCGATCGTCTCCGCCCACTTGAACGGGTTGGGCTCGGAGAAGAACATCTTGTAGGCGTCGGCGGTGCTGAACTCGACCGGTTCGGGCATCGCGTTCTTCGCCTGCTCGGCGGCGGTGCTCTGGGCGTAGAGCTTGTTGCCCGTGAGCTGCGCGCCCTGGGCGGCGTTGCCGGACCAGTTGGCGACGTTCGTGAAGTACCCCTGAGCCGACTCCGCCGCCGCGCCCTGCCAGGCGCCCTTGCTCGCCGCGGTGGCGCTCGTCAGGTTGGACTGAAGTTCGGCGAGCGTGTTGCCGATCTTGGTCCAGGCCTCGCCCTGCTCGTTGGCGGTGCTCGGGGCCATGTTCGTGGTGACCATGTCCTTGAGGACCTTGTGGTCGTAGCCCATGTAGTGGGAGCCGGGCGGGGTCAGCGGCGGCCGGTAGTTCTCGACCACCTGTTCCAGCTGCTTCTCCTGCGTGGCCTGGTACTGCGCCGACTGCTGCTTGTAGCGCAGGTAGTCGTCGAACGTCGAGAGGTAGCCGAAGACCCCGGGGTTCGCGTCGCGCTCGCGCTCGTACTGCGCGCGCAACTGCTCCTCGGTCTGCCCCGCGTAGGTGACCTGGGTCGCCTGGGTGCTGCCGTGCGTCTGCGGCGGTGGCGGCGGCGGTGCGTACGGCGGCTGCGAGTTCGGCGGCGTCACAACGTTCTCCCCCCTCGGGTTACTTCGGCAGCTTGGATGCGATGGCTTCGGCGACCGCGGTAGCGGCGGCGCAGGACTCGTCCAGCGACGCGTTCGCGGACCCCGCGACGTCCACCCTGGAGGTCGGAGTGGCCTCGACGGCGATCAGGCAGGAGGTCTGCGTGGTCGACTGCTTGACCATCTTGGCCTTGCGCGAGCCGATGGTGATGTCCGACTGCTGGCCACCCGGCACGACGTCGTCCACGCCGAGGTCAGGGTGACCCTTGATCGTGACGGACGCCGAGGCGGAGACGCTGGCACCACACGTGTCGCCGATCCCCTCCTCGACGTCGGTGAGGTTCAGCTGGGAGGCGATGGAGTTCAACACCTCGCACTCGTCGAAGTCGGCGAGCGAGTCCGCACCGTTCGACGGCTTGGTGCTCGTGGTCGGCGAGGCCTTTTCGGTGGTCGTTGACGTGGCAGTGGTGGTCACAGCCGACGCGTCACCCGGCTCCTTGGTGGAGCACCCGGCGACGACCGCGCCCAGCACGACCACCGTCAGGACGACGCGAGCCGACAATCCCTTGATCAACTGTCTTCCACCTCAGTAGCGGTTGTAGGTGCCGGCGTTCGAGCTGTCGACCTCGCGGTAGTTCTCGATCGCCTTCTGCAGCGCCAAGCGGGCCTCTTCCAGCGCGACCCTCAACTGCTCGACCGCCGGAACTATGCCGGCCGTCCCGGCGCCGCCTTCGACGCTCTCCTGGTTGTAGCGGGCCATGGCCGTGCCGTCCGGGCTGGTGCCGAGCTTCGTCTCCTGGCGGAGGATCTGCAGGGCGCCGTCCATCCGCTGCAGATCCCGCTGGGCGCTGTCGATGGCCTTCAGGTACGCCTCGGCGCCCTCCTGGCTGATGGCGAACGAACCCGACTCGGCGGCCTGCTTCAGCCCCACCATGTTGGCCGTCATAGCCTGCATGGACTGTGCGCTCCACGCACCTTCCGCCGCCACGGTTACCCCCTGCGAGTCTGCCGATCCCAACCGTCACGGTACCTCCGGAAGGAGGACCATGTCTCGATTTTGACGGCACGGGCGAGCGCCTGGTTCCCCAGGTCACCCGAACGCGTCGGAGCCCTCCCCTCGCAGGTGAGAGGGCTTTGGCGGGCTGCTTCACCAACGCCGGAACCACCGTCGGCCCGTACCTGTCGACGGATCGCGGTCGTCCTGTCGAGCGCCGTGAGCCGGAACCGCGCAGGCCACCGACTCGATCACCGCGCACGGGCCGAAGTACGTGAAGTCCACATGACTACCGGCCGCGAACTGCTTGATCCGGAACGTCCGGATACCGACAGCAACAGGTCAGCGTCTTGGTTTCGACCGCCACGGCCGACAACCCGGCCGCCGGAACGCGCAGGAGCCCTCCCACCACGAGGGTGGGAGGGCTCCGCAAGAGACCAGGGCTCAGCCGAAACGGCCGGAGATGTAGTCCTCCGTGGCCTTCTGGCTCGGGTTGGAGAAGATCTTCTCCGTGTCGTCCACCTCGATCAGCCGACCGGGCTGGCCGACGCCCAGCAGGTTGAAGAACGCGGTCTGGTCGCTGACCCGCGCCGCCTGCTGCATGTTGTGCGTCACGATGACGATCGTGTACTCCTTCTTCAACTCCGTGATCAGGTCCTCGATCGCCAGGGTCGAGATGGGGTCCAGCGCCGAGCACGGCTCGTCCATCAGCAGCACGTCCGGCTGCACGGCGATCGCCCGCGCGATGCACAACCGCTGCTGCTGACCACCGGACAGCCCGCCGCCCGGCCGGTCGAGGCGGTCCTTCACCTCGTTCCACAGGTTCGCCCCGCGCAACGACCGCTCGGCCACCTCGTCGAGCTTCTTCTTGTTCCGCTCGCCGGCCAGCTTGAGCCCCGCCACGACGTTGTCGCGGATGGACATCGTCGGGAACGGGTTGGGGCGCTGGAACACCATGCCGATGGTCCGCCGCACCTGCACCGGGTCGATGGAGGAGGCGTAGATGTCCTCCCCGTCGAGCAGCACGGTGCCTTCCACCCGGGCGCCGGGGGCCACCTCGTGCATGCGGTTCAGCGACCGCAGCACGGTGGACTTCCCGCAACCGGACGGGCCGATGAACGCCGTCACGTTCTTCGGCGGCACGGCAAGCGAAACACCGTCCACGGCGTGGAACTTGCCGTAGAAGAGGTTGAGGTCTTTCACGTCGATGCGCTTGGCCATGACCGCCCGCTCACTTCGTCTTCGGAGCCAGCCACCGCGAGATCACGGTAGCCAGCAGGTTGAACAGCGTGATGATGATGACCAGGGTGATCGCCGCACCCCAGATCCGCTCGAAGCCGGCCTGCGTGGGGTTGTTGCGCTCCGAGGTCATCAGCAGCGGCAACGACGCCATCGGGCCGTCGAACAGGTTGTAGTTGATGTACGGCGCGTACGCGGCGAGCACGAGCACCGGCGCGGTCTCGCCCATGACGCGGGCCAGCGCCAGCATGATGCCGGTGATGATGCCGGACAGGGCCGTGGGGATGACGACCTTCACGATCGTCTTCCACTTGGGGATGCCGAGCGCGTAGGACGCCTCGCGCAGCTCGTCCGGAACGATCTTCAGCATCTCCTCGGTGGTCCGCACGATCACCGGCACCATGAGCAGCACCAGCGCGAGGGACACCGCGAAACCGCTGCGGCCGAACCCGAAGTACGTGATCCACAGCGTGTAGATGAACAGCGCGGCCACGATGGACGGCACACCGGTCAGGATGTCGACCATGAACGTGGTGGTGCGCGACAGCTTGGACCGGCCGCCGTACTCCACGAGGTACACACCGACGAACAGGCCGAGCGGCACGGACAGCAGACCGCACACCAGGCCTTGCACCAGCGTGCCGTAGATCGCGTGGTAGACGCCGCCGCCCTGCTGCCGGGACAGCAGGCCGGACAACGACTTCTGCCACCAGTCGCCGTCGAGGATCACCGGGAACCCGCGCTGGACCACCACGTACAGCACCCAGATCAGCGGCACGATGGCGATCAGGAACGCCGCGTACACGAGCGCGGTGGCGACGCCGTTCTTGAACTTGCGCGCGCCGCTGACGCTCTGGAACGTCGGCGGCGTGGCGAGGCGGTTCAGGTCCGCCGTGTCGGTCGTCATTCGTACTCCTTGTGACCGGCGACGATGGCCCGGGCGATGGCGTTGACGCCGAAGGTGAGCACGAACAGCACCAGACCGGCGGCGATGTAGGCGCCCGCCGTGCGCGGGTCGTTGAACTCGGGCGCCGCCAGGGCGATCTTCGACGCGAACGTCGCACCGCCGTCGAACAGGCTCCACGCGAACGCCGCGCCGGTGCCGCTGAGGATGATCGTCAACGCGATCGTCTCGCCGAGCGCTCGGCCGAGGCCGAGCATGGAGGCGCTGACGTAACCGGCCTTGCCGAACGGCAGCACGGTGGTCCGCACGACCTCCCACTTGGTGGCGCCCAGCGCGATGGCGCCCTCGACGTGGGTGACGGGGGTGCGGTCGAACACCTCGCGGCTGACCGCGGTGATGATCGGCAGGATCATCACGGCCAGCACGATGCCGGCGGTGAAGATGGTGCCGCCGAGCTCGATGCTGACGTTGCCCTCGGCGAACAGCGGGATCCAGCCGAGGTTCGAGGTCAGCCACTCGCCGATCGGCGTGAGCACCGGGCCGAGCACGAGCAGGCCCCACAGGCCGAAGATGATCGACGGCACGGCGGCCAGCAGGTCGATGACGTACGCGAACGGCCGGGCGAGCCGGCGCGGCGCGTACTGGGTGAGGAACAGCGCGATGCCCAGGGCGATCGGCATCGCGATGACCAGCGCGAACGCGGACGACACGACGGTCACCAGGAGCAGGTCCAGGATGCCGTACCGCATGTTGTTGACGTCGCCGGTCGACCACTCGCGGCTGGTCAGGAAGTTGACCTGGTCCAGCGCGAGCGACGGGATGGCCTGGAGCAGCAGGAAGACGCCGATCGCCGCGATCAGCACCACGATGAAGACGCCCGACCCGGTGGCCAGGCCTGCGAAGATCCGGTCACCCGGCCGGACGTGGGTCTTGTCGGCTTCCGTGGTCGGGGGAATCGGAGCCTCCGAGTCGGGTCGAGCGGCCGGAACGCCCGCGCGGGCACCGGTCGAACCGGTGCCCGCGGGGCTTGGGGCCACAGTGCGGTTGTTCATCGCAATGGCGTTCCCGGAGAGTGTGCCGGCCTGGTCAGGCGATCGCCTTGATGGCGGTCAGCAGCTTCTCCTGGAAGGCCTTGGGCACGGGAGCGTAACCCGCGGCCGCGAGGCCGGCCTGACCGTCGGTCGCGGCCACCGTGAGGAACGCCTTGACGGCCTTCGCGGTGTCGGCGTCGTAGCCCTTCGAGCAGACGATCTCGTACGTGGCCAGCAGCAGCGGGTAGGTGCCCGCCTCGGTGGAGCCGTAGATCGAGTCGAGGTCGAGCACCAGGTCGTTGCCGGAGCCCTTGATCTTCGCGCCGTCGATGGCCTTGCCGACCGAGGCGTCGTTCAGCTCGACCGGGCCGGCGCCGTTGTCGATCTTGGCGAGGGACAGCTTGTTGTCCTGCGCGAACGACAGCTCGACGTAGGTGATGGCGCCGTCGACCGAACCGGCGGCCTGCGCGACACCGGCGGACTTCTCCTTGGCCTCGCCGACGCCACCCTTGAACTGCTTGCCGTCGCCCTGGGTCCACGCGCCCTTGGAAGCGGCCTTCAGGTACTTCTGGAAGTTGTCCGTGGTGCCGGACTCGTCCGAGCGGTAGACGACCTTGATGTCCTTGTCCGGCAGCTTGGCGCTGCTGTTCAGGGCGGCGATGGCCGGGTCGTTCCACTTCTTGATGGCGCCGTTGAAGATCTTGGCGGCGACCTCGCCGTTCAGCGTGAGGTCGGTGACGCCCTCCAGCTTGTAGCCGAGCGCGACGGGGCCGAAGACCAGCGGCAGGTTCCACGCCGGGTTGCCCTTGCAGCGCTCGGCCGCGCCGGCGACCTCGCCCTTGCTCTCGGACAGCGGCGAGTCGGAGCCGCCGAAGTCGACCTGACCGCCGATGAACTGCTTCACGCCCGCGCCGGAGCCGGAGGCGTTGTACGCGAGGTCCGCGCCCTGGCACTTCTGCTGGTAAGCCTGGACGAACGTGTCCATCGCGTTCTTCTGAGCCGAAGAGCCCTCTGCGCTCAGCTTCGACTTGCCACCGCACTCGACCGGGGTGGACGACTCGCCGGCCGCCGCCGAGTTGGTCGAGCCGGTGGGGGCGTTGTTGTCGCTGCCGCACGCGGTGAGCAGAAGCGCACCGGCCGCGATCAGGCCGAGAACGGCGCCGTGTCGCTTGGTCTTCACCTGGGTCCTCCAGCTACGAAACCGAGTTTCGCGGCGAACCTCCGCCGCTCGACACGGACGGTAGGTAGCGAGGGTGGACAGGTGCCCAGGAGAAGGTGAACGACAGGTGAACACCACACGGGAGGTGACCGAGTACACCGCCTTTTGGGTGTCCCGTGACCTGCACGTTTGCATGACGTGACTGGTTTGTCACTACCGGGAGTACTGGACGTCCGAGTCCCAGCGCGTGAACCCCAACCGCCCGTACACGGCCAGTGCCGCAGCGTTGTCGGATTCGACGTACAGCATCACCTCGGTGAGACCGGTGTCCCGGAGGTGCGCCAGGCCCGCGAGGGTGAGGGCCTTGCCGAGCCCGCCGCCCTGCGCGTCCGGGTCGACGCCCACCACGTACACCTCGCCGAGGTCGGTGGTGTGCTTCTTCGTCCAGTGGAAGCCGAGGAGGCGTTCGTCGGCGTCGACGGCCAGCAGGAACCCGGCCGGGTCGAACCACGGCTCGCCTTCCTTCAGCCGCACGTCCTCGATGCTCATCGCGCTCTGCTCGGGGTGCCACGCGAACGCGCGGTGGTTGACGTAGACGACGGCCGCCTCGTCCCGACCCGGCACGAACGTGCGCAGCGTGACGCCCTCGGGCAGCACGGACGGCGGCAGGTCGTCGTCCAGGGGTCGGCGCAGCCTCAGCAGCTCGCGGACCTTGCGGTAGCCGAGCTTGGCGGCGAGCGCCGCGGCGCCGGGGTGACCGCCGTGCGACCAGACCCGGAGGGGTTCGGCGCGCTCGGCGACGGCCGTGACCAGCGCGGAGCCGACGCCGCGGCGGCGGTGCTCCGGGTGCACGGCCAGCTCGGCGACCTTGTTGCCGTCCGAGTCGCCGAACACGTCCAGGTGCAGGTAGCCGACCAGGACGTCGCCGTCACGGGCCAGCAGGTGGTTGCTGCCCCGGGCCTCCGGCCGCAGCCGCAGCACGACGGCCTCGCCGACCGGCGCCACGCCGTCGGCCGCCCGGGCATCCCCGAGCAGGCCGGACACCTCGTCGGCCTGCCGGGGGGACAACTCCTCGAACCAGCTCAAGTCCACGGGGAAAACCTACTCGGGACGATCCCGAGAGATCCTTAGGACCGGAAGATCAGCTCTGCCTCGTCGATCGTCGTGTCCGGCACGTCGACGGCGTGCTCCGGGCGGCGGGCGCTGCCCGGGCGCGGCGGGCGGACGAACTTGTAGCCCACGTTGCGCACGGTGCCGATGAGGGACTCGTGCTCGGGGCCCAGCTTGGCGCGCAGCCGTCGGACGTGCACGTCCACGGTGCGGGTGCCGCCGAAGAAGTCGTAGCCCCAGACCTCCTGGAGCAGCTGGGCGCGGGTGAACACGCGGCCCGCGTGCTGCGCCAGGTACTTCAGCAGCTCGAACTCCTTGTAGGTGAGGTCGAGCGGCCGGCCGCGCAGGCGCGCGGTGTAGGTCGCCTCGTCGATGACCAGCTCGCCGAGCTGCAGCGAGCCGTCGCCGCCGGGCTGGGTGGCGCCGCGCCGGGAGCGCACCAGGCGCAGCCGGGCGTCCACCTCGGCGGGGCCGGAGGTCGGGAGCAGGATCTCGTCCACGCTCCAGTCGGAGTTGACCGCGACCAGACCGCCCTCGGTGACGACCGCGACCACGGGCACGTCCACGCCGCTGGAGTCGAGCAGGCGGCACAGGCTGCGCGCGGCGGCCAGGTCCGTCCTCGCGTCGACCAGGACGATGTCGTGGGGGCCGGCCTCCAGCAGCGCCGACACCTCCGGGCGCAGCGGCCGCACCTCGTGCGGGAGGAGCGACAGCGCGGGAAGCACCGCCTCTGGGTCGGAGTCGGTGGTCAGCAGCAGCACGTCGATGCTCATCGCGGCGCCCTCTCGTTCGGCCGGTGCGTGGTCACCGACCAGGCACAGCGAAGTACGGTGACCGGGCCCCGTTGCCTGCGGATGACGGAGACGATACCGGTGCACACCACGAAAGACCCAGGTCAACAGGTCAGAGTCACAGTTGTTTCCACAAGCGTCACGCCTGTTACATCCATGTCACATGACGCTGTCCTCCTGCACGGGGTACACGTGAGATCCACATCGGCCGTGACGGACCTCGCGTTCGTGGTCGGCCACGGCTTCACCAACCACGTCCGGAAGCCGTTCGTGACGCGGGTGTTGCGCCGGTTCGCACGGCACGGCGGCGTCGTCGCGCTGGACTTCCGCGGCCACGGCCGCTCGGCCGGCCGGTCCACCGTCGGCGGCGACGAGATCCACGACCTGGCGGCCGGCGTCTCGCTCGCCCGCGACCTCGGGTACCGGCGGGTCGCGACGGTCGGCTTCTCGATGGGCGCGTCCATCGCCCTGCGCCACGCCGGCCTGCACGAAGACCGCCCGGACGCGGTCGCGGCGGTCAGCGCGCCGTCCCGCTGGTGGGTGCGCGACACGGTGGCGATGCGCCGGGTGCACTGGCTGCTGGAGCAGCCGCACGGCAGGCTGGCCGCGCGGGCGCTCGGCGTGCGGCTGGGCGCGCCGTGGACGATCGCGCCGGAGAGCCCGCTGGAGGTGGTGCACCGCATCACGCCGACGCCGCTGCTGATCGTGCACGGTGAGCAGGACCACTACTTCGGCCCCGCGCACGCGGTCGCGCTGCACCGCGCGGCGGGCGGCGCGGCGGAGCTGTGGTTGGAACCCGGCGTCCGCCACGCGGAGTCGGCGATGACGCCGAGTCTGGTAGACCGGATCGCGACCTGGCTGGACGAGCGCTCCCGACCGGCCCACCCCCGACCGAACGCAGAAGGATCATGACCGGGACCGAGACGACCAAGCGCCGCCCCCCGCGGGGCCGCAAGCTGATCATCGCCGCCCTCGTCCTCTGCGGGCTGCTGGTCGCGGCCGACTTCGGGCTGGCCGCGGCGGGCGAGTACCAGGTGGCGCAGAAGATGCGGGAGAAGTTCGGGCTGAGCGAGGACCCGTCGGTCCGCATCAACGGCTTCCCCTTCACGACGCAGGCGCTCGCCGGCGACTACAAGGACATCGAGATCAGCGCGACCGGCGTGCCGGTGCGCGAGCAGCTGCGCGACCTGGAGATCCGGGCGAACCTGCACCACACCCGCATCGGCCTGTCCGACCTGCTGTCGGGCAACACCCGCGGCGCGAAGATCGACCAGGTCAAGGGCAGCGTCAAGATCAAGGCGAACGACCTGAACCGGCTGGTCAACCAGGTCACGCCGTTCACCGACATGGTGATCGAGCCGGACACCAGGGCGCAGCAGGCCGTCGAACCGGCCGGCGAGCAGCCCGCGGTGTCCAAGGCGTCGGACCCGACGGTGGCCGCGGTGAAGCTGTCGGGCACCACGACGGTCGCCGGCCGCAAGCTCCGGATCTCGGCGTTCGGGACGGTGTCGCTGGTCGACGGCCAGGTGGTCATCGCGATGCAGGACGTCGAGCTGGACGACACGTCGCTGGCCGGCCTGGACGCCGTGCTGAGCGTGGTCCGGCAGGCGTTGAGCGTGACGATCGACCCGGGCGCGCTGCCCTTCACGGTGACGCCGACCGCGGTCAAGGTGGAGCGCGGCGCGTTCACGCTGGAAGGCTCCATCAACGACATCCCACTGGACCAGGGCGGCGGCTGATGACCGGGTTCTGGGCGTTGCTGGGCGCGGTGGCGGTGGTGGCGGTCGTCGGCGTGGTGTTGCGTGCACGCAACGGTCGTGTGCGCCTCGCCGCCCCCCGCGCGGTCGTGCCCGGCGCCGTCCCGCCCGCCCCGGTCCTGCCCGGCCCCGTCCGCGACCTGCTCGACCCGGCCGCGCCGGTGACCCTGGTGCAGCTGTCCACGACGTTCTGCACCACGTGCCGGCAGACCAAGGCGCTGCTGGCCGACCTCGCGCGCCGCACCGAAGGGCTGCGGCACGTCGAGCTGGACGTCACCGACCTGCCGGACGTGGCGGCCGACCTCGGCGTGCTGCGGGCGCCGACGACGCTCGCGCTGGACCCGTCCGGCGCCGAGCTGCTGCGCGTCGGGGGCGTGCCGAAGGGCGACACGTTGCTCGCGGCGTTGCGCCCACACCTGCCTGGACCGATCGGGTGAACCTGGGAACTCCCACCTGATGGACGCCACTCCCGACAGAAGGGATGAACGGCTACCCTCGACCGCATGACCACGCTGCTGACCAAGCGACTCGCGGTGGACCTGTGCCGCGTGCGCAGCAGCCTGTGTCGCGCGGCGCGCTGACCGGGCGGCCCTGGCAGACCGCACGCCCTTGACGGACGTGTGCGCTTGCCCCTAACACCGCCTGAAGACGGACTGCCCAGTCTTGTCCAACGTCAGGAGGTCGCCGTGCCGAAAGATGTCCCCGTGGACCCGCGTGGTCCGCGATTCAGCGCCTGGATCACCACCGCGATCCTCGCGGTCGTGCTGCTGACCGGGTCGTGGCGGCTGCTCGCCGCGCAGACCGTGCTGTTCGGCATGTGCGCGTTCATCTCGCTGAAGCTCAACCCGTGGGGCCACGTCTACCGGTTCGCCGTCCAGCCGAGGCTCACCCCGACCACCGAACGCGAGGAAGCCGCCCCGCTGCGGTTCGCGCAGGGCGTCGGGTTCGTCTTCGCGCTGGTCGGCACGGTGGGCTACGCCACCGGCCTCACCGCGCTGGGAGTCGCCGCGACCGCCGCGGCACTGGTCGCCGCGCTGCTCAACGCCGCGCTCGGCCTGTGCCTCGGTTGCGAGATGTTCCTGCTCCTGCGCCGCTACGCGCCCGCGCTCGCCCGACCCCAGTCGACACCGTCGCAGTAAGAACGAAGAAATGGGAGCAGCTCGATGAGCCGTGAAGACGTCCTGGTCTCGGCCGCTTGGTCCGAGGA
>NZ_JBHTLK010000222.1:0-11457 GCF_042678885.1 Saccharothrix hoggarensis | reverse complement strand
GAACGCCGGCGACGTCGTCGGCCTCGACGACCTCGCCCACCACGTCGTCGCCGCCGCCGCCGTCACCGTCGCCCACCTTGCCGCCCGGCCCGCCGCCGCCGTGCGAGGACGCCCAGGTCGCCGTGGCGGCCGAGGTCGACAAGCCGTCCACGCCCGCCGGCCAACGCGTGCGGTTCACGATCGCGGTGTCCAACGCGGGGCCGCTGCCGTGCACCAAGGAGATCGGCCGCAGCGTCCGCGAACTGGTCGTGACGACCGCCGACGGCGCGAAGCGGCTCTGGTCGAGCAACGACTGCTACGCGACGGCGGGCTCCGAGGTGCGGGTGATGCAGCCGGGGGAGCGGTTCGCGTTCAGCCTCCAGTGGGCGGGCAGCACGTCGGAACCGGGCTGCGGCAAGCACACCCGGCTCGGCGCGGGCGACTACCTGCTCACCGCGTCGGTGGCCGGGAAGGCGAGCAACCCGGTGATCTTCCGCATCACCTGAGCGATCACCCGGGCGTCCCACGAGAAAGGGCAGGACCCCCTCGCGGAGGCCCTGCCCGGTGCTCGTCGTGGGGTCAGGGGGTCACGGGCCGAACCAGCGTTCCTCGGCCGTGCCGCGCGGTGAGGCGGCGGTGCTGCCGAGGACCAGTTCGGTCGAGAGGGTGACGGCCCGGGGACGGGTGCGCTCGGCCGAGTCGAGCAGCAGCTTGCCCGCCGCGCGACCCTTCTCCAGGACCGGCTGCCGGACGGTCGTCAGACCGGCCTGCTCGGCCTCCCGGATGCCGTCGAAACCGGTGACGGTGATGTCCTCCGGCACGCGCAGGCCACGCCGGCGCAGCTCGCCGAGGGCGCCGAGGGCCAGTATGTCCGACGTGCAGATCAGCGCCGTGATCTGCGGGTCGCGCTCCATCACCTGGGCCGCCGCGGACGCGCCGGACGCCATGGTGTGGTCGAACCGCTCGGCCACCGGCACCGTCTCCCAGTCCACGCCGACCGACGCGAACGCCTGCGCCAGACCGGCGAGCCGGGCGCGCTGCACGTGGAAGTGCGCCGCCTGCTGCCGTTCCGGCACGACGAAGTCGTCGTTGCGGTCGCGGGCCAGCCGCATGCACACCACGCCGACGCGCCGGTGCCCCAGCGAGATCAGGTGCTGCGCCAGCGAGTGCATGGCCGCCTGGTCGTCGATGCCGACGCGGTCGACGTTGCCCAGGTCGGGCTGGTCGCACACGACGGTCGGCACGGGCCGCTCCAGCACGGCCGCCAGGTGCGGGTCGTCGTCCGGCACCGAATACACCACGAAACCGTCCACGCCGGCCCGGTGCACGGCCGCCACGTCCTCGCGCTCGGGGTTCGCGGGCACGAGCAGCAGCCCGGTCCCCGCGTCCTCGCACGCGAGCGCCAACCCCTCCAGGAACCCGATCGCCGCCGGGTCGCGGAACGCGTAGGACAGGTTCTCGGTGAGCAACAGGCCCACCGCACCGGCCTTGCGGGTCCGCAGGGAACGGGCCACCGGGTCGGGCCCCGGGTACCCGAGTCGTCTTGCTGTCTCCAACACCCGGCGTCGCAGCTCTGGCGAGAGCTGGTCGGGACGGTTGTACGCGTTGGACACCGTTGTCCGGGAAACACCCAGCTCCGCCGCCAGTGAGGCGAGCGTCGCGGGGCGTCGCACATGCATCGACCGCGCCATGAAGTGACCGTAACGGTTCAGAACCAATTACAGAAGTGGGGGTGACCGGCGTCCCTCCAAATCGTCATCTTCCCAGGTCGGACTACGTTACCTCCAAGTACAATGGTCTAAACCAATGAGGGTGGAGCGGACGACTCGCGCACCACCAGACGCGGTCGGAAAACGCGCGTGTAATTCCCCGCGGGGCGTCTCCGCCGATCCGGGTCGAGGCGGTGCACCAACTCGTCGACGGCCGCAGCCGCCATCTCCTCGATCGGCTGCGCCAAGGTCGTCAGCGAGGGCGAGCAGTAGGAGGCCAGCGGGATGTCGTCGAACCCGACCACGGACAGGTCCCGCGGCACCGACAGCCCGCGCCGGTGCGCCTCCCGCAGCACGCCGATCGCCATGTGGTCGGACGAGCAGATCACCGCTGTCGGCCGCACGGTGTCGAGCAGGACCGACACCGCCTCGGCCCCGCCCTCCGGCCCGAACGGCGCGTGCGCCACGAAGTCGGACGACGCGGGCAGCGCGTCCTCCTCCAGCGCCGCCGCCCACCCGGCGCGCTTCAGCCGCGACGGCAGCGACCGCGCCGGCCCCGACACGAACCCGATCCGCCGGTGCCCCAGCTCCACCAGGTGCCGCGTCGCCGCGTACCCGGCGTGCTGCTCGTCCACCGTCACGTCCGGCACGTCCAGCGACGGCGTGGCGCCGTTGAGGAACACCATGTGCACGCCGTCCGCCAGGAGCTTCGCGTAGTACGACGGCCGCGGGGCCTGGCCGAGCGGCACCTCGACGTTGGTGATCTCCGGCGACACGAACACCATGCCCTCGACGCCGCGCGCGAGGAGCATCCGCACGTACTCCTCCTCGCCCATGGCCGCCGCGCCGGTGGCCCGCGTGTTGCACAGCAGCGACGAGTAGCCCAGCCGCGCGGCGCGCACCTCCAGCGCCTCGGCGAACGCCGGGAACACCGGGTTGGACAGCTCCGGCACCAGCAGGCCGATCACGCCCGTCCGCTGGAGGGCCCCGAGCCCCCGTGGCGTGTAAGGCATTTCCGCAAGCACCGCGAGCACGCGCTGGCGCGTCTCGTCGTTGACGCCGGCCCGGCGGTTGAGCACCCGGCTGACCGTGGAGATGCTCACCCCGGCTGCCCTGGCGATCTCGGACAGACCGGACACCGTGCCTCCTCGCGTGTGCGCCGCGCCCCAGCGGGCGACGAGCGGACGACGGCCGGGCGAACCGACCATCGGGACGTTGGGTGACGTGCAGCCTGCCGCCAGCGGCAAATTTTTGCAACGCCCACCTTGGTTTCCGTGGGCCGAGCACGTCCGTTACGGCTTGGTTACGTCCAGACCCTTGACCCGGCCCTGGTCGGCGGGATGAAATCCGCGTCAACAATTTCGCAAGTTCTTGCAAGAGCCTTCATCACGGTGGAGGCCCGCAGGAGGGACGACAGCAACGATGCGACGTACCACCCTCGTGACCGCAGTGGCGGCCGCTTCCGCCCTCGTCCTCACCGCGTGCGGTGGTGGCGGCGGCGGATCGACGTCCGGCGACTCCGGCGAGATCACCTTCTGGGACACCAGCGGCCCGAACGAGAGCCCGGTGTTCACCAAGATCGCGCAGGAGTGCGCGACCAAGGGCGGCTACAAGGTCAAGACCGAGACGGTCGCCTTCGACCAGGCCCTGAACAACTACCGCACCGCCGCCCAGGGCGGTCAGGGCCCGGACGTGTTCCGCGCCGAGGTCGCCTGGGTGCCGCAGCTCGCGAAGCTCGGCTACGTCGAGGACCTGACCGGCACGGACCTGGCCAAGGACACGTCGGACTTCCTGGACACCCCGCTGGGCTCCACCAAGTTCGAGGGCAAGTCCTACGGCGTGCCGCAGGTGACCGACTCGCTGGCGCTGTTCTACAACAAGAAGCTGCTGGCCGACGCGGGCGTCGAGCCGCCGAAGACGTGGGAAGAGCTGAAGGCCGCCGCGGCCAAGCTCGGCGGCGAGAAGACGATCTTCATCAACAACGACGCGTACTACGCGCTGCCGTTCATCTACGGCGCGGGCGGCGACCTGGTCGACGCCGACGCGAAGAAGATCGTGGTCAACTCCGCGGAGAACGTGAAGGCGCTGGAGACCGCGAAGGGCCTGCTGGACGCCAAGGCCGCCAGCACCGCGCTCGACCCGGCGAACTCGTACAACAACATGCAGGCCGCGTTCACGTCCGGCGAGGTCGCCATGGTCGTCAACGGGCCGTGGTCGGTCGCCGACTACCTCAAGGGCGCCGCGTTCACCGACCCCGCCAACCTGGGCATCGCCCCCGTCCCCGGCGACACCGCGGGCAAGGGCTCCGCGCCCGTCGGCGGCCACAACTACGTGGTCCGCAAGGGCACCAAGGCCAAGGACTCGTCGATCAAGTTCATCGCCTGCATGAGCAGCGTCGAGTCGCAGGCGCAGGTCGCCAAGGAGCTGGGCCTGCTGCCCACCCGCAAGTCCGCCTACGAGAACGCCGACGTGAAGGCCAACGCGGTCGTGTCCGCGTTCGAGCCGGTCGTCACCGCCGCCCACGCCCGCGCGTGGATCCCCGAGGGCGGCCAGCTGTTCGACCCGCTGAAGATCGCCTACGCCGACGTCCTGGCGGGCAAGAAGGACGCCAAGACGGCCCTCGACGAGGTCGCCAAGAGCTACAAGGACACCGTCGTCCCCGAGTACACCATCGGCTGACAACGCCCTCGCGGGCGCCCCACACCGGGGCGCCCGCGAGGACCGTTCGCGAAGGGAGACTTCGGTGCGCAGGTTCCTGGACCGGCACTGGTACGCGTACGCGATGGTGCTGCCGGTCGTGGTGGTCATCGCGGTGTTGGTGCTGTTCCCGCTCGCCCAGGGCGTGTTCTTCACCTTCACGAACATCAACGAGGGCAACATCGCCAACCCGATCCTCGACCGGCCGGCGACCTACGTCTCCGTTGGCCTCGACAACTACGTGAACGTGCTGTCGGGCGACGCCAGCTACGGCGCGTTCTGGTCGACGCTGGTGCGCACGCTCATCTGGACGTTCGGGTGCGTGTTCTTCCACTACACGATCGGCCTCGGGCTCGCGCTGCTGCTCAACCGGCAGATGCGCGGCCGGGCCCTCTACCGGGTCATGCTGATCCTGCCGTGGGCGGTGCCCGCGTTCATCAGCGCGTTCGCGTGGAAGTACATGTTCAACGCCCAGTACGGGATCATCAACCAGTTCCTGCGCTTCGTCGGCCTGCCCGACCCGGTGTGGCTCGGCCAGTCGGACTGGGCGCTGGTCGCGGTGATCATCGTGAACGTGTGGCTCGGCGTGCCGTTCATGATGGTGGCCCTGCTCGGCGGGCTCCAGTCGATCCCCGGTGACCTCTACGAGGCCGCCGAGGTCGACGGCGCGACCCCGTGGCAGCGGTTCCGCAACGTGACGCTGCCCGGCCTCCAGTCCGTGTCCAGCACGGTGGTGCTGCTCGGCATCATCTGGACGTTCAACATGTTCGCGATCATCTACCTGGTCACCGGGCCGAACCCGAACACCCGCATCCTGGTGACGTACGCGTTCGAGCGGTTCTTCTCCGGCGCGTCCCGCGACTTCGCGGTCGCGTCGACCTACGGCGTGCTGATCCTGTCCGTGTTGCTCGTGTTCGCGGGCGTGTACCGGCGCGCGCTGCGCAAGCAAGGCGAGGTGTGGTGATGACGGTCGAAGCCGCGTCGTTGAAGGTGGTCAAGCCCGCCGGCGGCCCGAAGCGCTCCGAACGGTCCGCGCTCGCCAGCGTCGGGCTGCACGGCGCGCTGATCGTGGCGTCGCTCATCGCCGTGTTCCCCGTGTTCTGGGTGCTGGTGACGTCGTTCAAGCCGGACGCGAAGGCCGTCGAGACCACGCCCAAGCTGGTCAACGACTCCAGCCTCGACAACTACGCCCGCATCCTGTCCGGGGAGAAGGGCGACTTCCTGGCGTGGTTCGGCAACTCGGTGCTGATCGCGCTGCTGACCACCGTGCTGGCGGTGTTCCTGTCGGCGACGACGGGTTACGCGGCGTCCCGCTTCCGGTTCCCCGGCAAGCGGTCGCTGATGCTGTCGTTCCTGGTCGTGCAGATGTTCCCGTTCGCGGTGCTGATCGTGCCGCTGTACAACATCCTGCTGGCGCTGGGGTTGCAGGGCACGTCGCTCGGCCTGGTGCTGGTGTACTGCACGACCGCCGTGCCGTTCTGCACGTACATGCTGAAGGGCTACTTCGACACGATCCCGAACGACATCGACGAGGCGGGGCGCGTGGACGGCCTGTCGCCGTTCGGGGTGTTCTGGCGGCTGGTGCTGCCCCTGGCCCGGCCGGGTCTGGCCGTGACGGCGTTCTACGCGTTCCTGACGGCGTGGGGCGAGGTGGCGTTCGCGTCGGCGTTCCTGTCGGCGGCGGACGAGTCGAAGACGCTGGCCGTGGGCCTGCAGGTGTTCGTCCAGCAGAACCGGACCGAGTGGGGTCACCTGGCGGCGGCGTCGATCCTGGTGGCGATCCCGGCGATCATCGTGTTCTACCTGGTGCAGCGGTTCCTGGTGACCGGCCTGTCGTCGGGCGCGGTGAAGGGCTGACGTCGGGCGGGGCCTCCGCGTGCGCGTGGAGGTCCCGCTCAGACCTCGATCACCTCTACCAGCGATTCGAGGCCGACGAAGTCCTTCGGGTTGCGGGTGTAGAGCGGCAGCTCGTGGCACGAGGCTATGGCGGCGATCATCAGGTCGAACTTGCGCGACCGAGGATCGCGATCGCCGCGATCGTCAGCCTGATCAGGCTGCCGTACCGGGTGGACGCCCTGCGGTCGAAGGGCAGCGGGTCGTAGTTCACCATCGCGACACCCAGCCGCTTGGCCCGCGCGTCGTGGGTCGTCGCGTCCCCCGCCACCGCCACGCCGTGTTGCAACTCGGCAAAGGTGACGGTGGTCAGCTCGAAGGTCTCCGGGAGGGCTTCCTGGTCCAGCAGATCGAGGTCGATGTACGTGGACGTGTCCAGGACACCGACGTGGTGATCACCCACGGCTGGGCTCCCACGGGTCGTCGTCGCCGAGTCGGTCCTCGTTCCCGAAGAATTCGTCCGCTTCCCGGCGCATCTCCGCGTAGTCGACCCGCGGCAGGTGCCTGAGTCGTTCGATCACTTCCGCCGTGATCAGCCCCCGCCTCTGCGTCGGCGGGCTCAGTTCGAGGATCTCCTCGCCGTTCTGAGTGACCTGGTACGTCTCGCCCGCCTCGACGGCTTCGAACACCTCGGCGGGGTTGTCGTGGAACTGCTGTGCGCTGATGACCTTCACGGTGCAGAGGTTAGGGAGCCCGGCGCACCCCGCACCAGCGGCAAGACCGCTGGTCAAAGTCCTGGTCCGGACGCTTCGACCGGGTGATCGCCGCCCCACTGGACCCGGTGGACGGCGGGCATCGGCATGGTCTTCGGGAAGCTCTGGTCGATCGCCTGACCGGCCGCGAGCAGCATGCGGCGAACGTGCCGTGCGCGCCGATCAGCGCCGGCGGCGTTGCGCCCGACGGCGGTCCCCGTCGAGCCCGATGGCCGTCCTCGTCGGGACCGTCGGGCGTGGGGACGACGGAACACGCGTGGCGGACGAGCACGAGGTCGGTGGCCATGCCCCCACCAGTACCAGAGCCGCGCTGAACCGATGCGGAACTAGACCAATCCACCCGTTCCCGTAAGCGCTTGCAATCCCTAACGTTGCCGCAAAGCTTGGTAGTGAAAGGTGCGTGGCATGGCTGAGGTCGCCTACGTCAAGGCTTCGCGGATCTTCTCCGGCAACCCGCCGGTCCGCGCGGTCGACGAGCTGTCGTTGGACGTCACCGACGGCGAGTTCCTGGTTCTGGTCGGTCCGTCCGGCTCCGGCAAGTCGACCGCGCTGCGCATGCTCGCGGGTCTGGAGGACGTGGACGAGGGCGCCATCCACATCGGAGGCAAGGACGTCACCAACGTCCCGCCCAAGGGCCGCGACATCGCGATGGTGTTCCAGTCCTACGCGCTGTACCCGCACATGACGGTCGCGGAGAACATGGGCTTCGCGCTCAAGCTGCGCGGCGTCAACAAGGCCGAGATCAAGGAGAAGGTCGCCGAGGCGGCCAAGATGCTCGACCTGACCAAGTACCTGGACCGCAAGCCGAAGGCGCTGTCCGGCGGTCAGCGGCAGCGCGTCGCGATGGGCCGCGCGATCGTCCGCGAGCCCTCCGTCTTCCTCATGGACGAGCCGCTGTCCAACCTGGACGCGAAGCTGCGCGTGGAGACCCGCGCGAACATCGCCGCCCTCCAGGCCCGGCTCGGCACCACCACGATCTACGTCACGCACGACCAGGTCGAGGCCATGACCATGGGCCACCGGGTCGCCGTGCTGAAGGACGGCCTGCTCCAGCAGTGCGACACCCCGCGCGCGCTGTACGACAAGCCGGCCAACGCGTTCGTCGCCGGGTTCATGGGCTCGCCCGCGATGAACCTGAAGACCGTGCCGCTGACGTCGGAGGGCGCGAAGCTCGACGGCATCGTGGTGCCGCTGGAGCGCCGCGCGCTGGACAAGGCCGCCGGCGAGGGCCTGACCGAGGTCACCTTCGGCATCCGTCCCGAGTCGCTGGCGCTGGTCCCGTCGTCCGAGCCGGGCTTCGAGATGACCGTCGAGCTGGTCGAGGAGCTGGGCGCGGACGCGCTCATGCATGGCTCGGTCCGCATCGGCAACGTGCCGGAGCGGTTCGTGGTCCGCGTCGACGGCCGCACGCCGCCCACCCTGGGCCAGACGGTGAAGATCGGCGTGCGCGACGCCACCGAGGTCCACCTGTTCCACCCGGAGTCGGGCCACCGCATCACCGACTGACGTCGTCCTTCCCCGCCGGGGCCACCTCCGCACGTCGGAGGTGGCCCCTGTGGTGTGCGGAACACCCGGTCGGTGGACAAGTCCGTAGCGGAGCGTTCTAAACTGAACTCGACAACGGTTTCCATTGCCTGTCCATCCGCCTGTCGAGGAGTGACCTGATGACCGTCCGCAACGCGTTGCTCGGTGCGGCGGCCGCCGCGACCGCCGTAGTCCTCACCGCCTGCGGTGCCCAGGACACCCCGGCCACGCCCGGCGCCGCCGACGGCGCCATCAAGGTCGTGGCCTCGACCAACGTGTGGGGCAGCGTGGTCAAGGCGGTCGGCGGCGACGACGTCCAGGTCACCTCGATCATCAACGACCCGTCCGGCGACCCGCACTCGTACGAGAGCAAGCCCGCCGACCTGGCCCTGGTGCGCGACGCCAAGCTGGTCATCTTCAACGGCGGCGGCTACGACGACTTCTTCGCCACCCTCCTCGGCCCCGGCACGGAGTCCGCCAAGAAGATCGAGGCGTTCCCGATCTCCGGCAAGGCGTCCGGCCACGACGAGCCCGAGACGTCCGCGGAACCCGGCCACGAGGGCGAGGCCGGCCACGAAGGGGAAGCGGGCCACGAGGACGAGGCCGGCCACGACCACGCGGTCAACGAGCACGTCTGGTACGACTTCGCGACCGTCCGCAAGGTCGCCGACCAGGCCGCCGCCGACCTCGGCGCGATCGCGCCCGACAAGAAGGCCGCCTTCGAGGCCAACGCCAAGGACTTCGGCGCCAGGCTGACCGAGCTGGAGGACCGCGTCGAGGGCAAGGGCGCGGGCAGGAAGGTGCTGGCGACCGAGCCGGTGGCGCACTACCTGCTGGACACGGCGGGCGTGGAGGACGTCACCCCCGAGTCGTTCACCGAGGCCGTCGAGAACGAGTCCGACATCCCCGCTGCCGCCCTCGCCGACGTCACCCGCCTGGTGGACGAGAAGCAGGTCGTGGCCCTGGTCAACAACGCCCAGACCGAGAACCCCGCCACCAAGCAGGTCGTGGAGCGGGCGAAGACGGCCGGTGTGCCGGTCGCCGAGGTGACCGAGACGCTGCCCGAGGGCGTCACGGGTTACCTTGACTGGATGATGAAGCAGGTCGACTCGCTGGTGGGGGCGCTCGGCGCATGACAGCCCAGGTGACGGACAGGCCGACGCGAGCCGCGGTCGCGTTGCGCGGCGCGCGGCTGTCCTACGGCGACCGCGTGCTGTGGGACGGGTTGGACCTGGACGTCGCCCCCGGCGAGTTCGTGGCCGTCCTCGGACCGAACGGCTCGGGCAAGACCAGCCTCATCCGCGTGCTGCTCGGCCTGCAACCGCTGTCCGCGGGCACGGTCGCGGTGGCGGGCGGCAAGCGGCGCATCGGCTACATCCCGCAGCAGCGGGCGATCGACGTCAGCCTCTCCCTGCGCGGCCGCGACCTGGTCGGGTTCGGCCTGGACGGCCACGGCTGGGGCGTGGGCTGGCGGCGCAGGCGGGAACGCCGGGAGAAGGTCGACGCGGCGCTGGAGTCGGTGGGCGCGACGCGGTACGCCGACGAGCCGATCGGCCTGCTCTCCGGCGGCGAGCAGCAGCGGCTGAGGGTGGCGCAGGCGCTGGTCGGCGACCCCGAGGTGCTGCTCTGCGACGAGCCGCTGCTCTCCCTCGACCTCGCCCACCAGCGCGTGGTCAGCGACCTGATCGACGCCCGGCGCCGCACCGCGGGCACGGCCGTGCTGTTCGTGACCCACGAGATCAACCCGATCCTGCCGCTGGTCGACCGGGTGCTGTACCTGGTGGAGGGGCGGTTCCGGATCGGCACGCCCGCCGAGGTCATGACCTCGCGGACGCTGACCGAGCTGTACCGGACGAACGTCGAGGTCGTCCGCGTGCGCGACCAGATCCACGTGGTCGGCGCGCAGCACGTGTGCGAGGACGAGCCGCACCACCTGGCGGTGGAGGGCTGATGGAGAACTTCCTCGACGTCGACCTCACCCTGGAGGTGCTGGGCTACGTCCAGCCGATGATCGTCGCGGGCGCGGTGCTCGGGCTGGTCGCGGGACTCCTCGGCCCGCTGGTCGTCACGCGCAAGATGGCGTTCGCCGTGCACGGCACGAGCGAGCTCGCGTTCACCGGCGGCGCGGCGGCCCTGCTGATCGGCATCGGCGTCGGGTACGGCGCGCTGGCCGGCTCGGTCGTGGCGGCGCTGCTGCTGGGCCTGCTGAGCACGCGCAACTCGGACCGCGACTCCGTGATCGGCGCGATCCTGGCGTTCGGCCTCGGCCTCGGCGTGCTGTTCCTGGCCCTCTACGAGGGGCGCTCGGCCAACAAGTTCGGCCTGCTCACGGGCCAGGTCGTGAGCATCGGCTCGACGGACCTGTGGTTGCTGATCGGCTCGTCGGTCGCGGTGCTGGCGGTGCTGGCGTTCATCTACCGGCCGCTGCACTTCGCCAGCGTGGACGCGGCGGTGGCCGTGGCGCGGGGCGTGCCGGTGCGCACGCTGTCCGTGGTGTTCGCGGTGCTGGTGGGCGTGGCGACGGCGCTGAGCGTGCAGCTGGTCGGCGCGCTGCTCGTGCTGTCGCTGATGATCACGCCCGCGGCGGCGGCGAGCCGGGTCACCGCGAGCCCGCTGAAGGCGACGCTGCTGGCCGTGGTGTTCGCCGAGGTGTCCGTGCTCGGCGGGATGGTGCTGTCGCTCGCCCCCGGCATGCCGGTGAGCGCGTTCGTGACGGCCGTGTCGTTCCTGATCTACCTCGTGTGCCGGTTGGCCAGCGGGAAGCGGGAACGCGTCCAGTAGTCGAGATCGAAGTTTGGGACGCCTGCGGAGCGGGTACTCGACACGCGGGTCGACCGACCCGAGGTCACGACGCGCTGGACGGGCACTCGATGGATCGGACGCGCACGTGCGAGCCCGCGCGCGGCAGCCCCCGCAGGACGGGCGCCGGGCGCGGTGGGCGG
>NZ_JBHTLK010000221.1:0-11482 GCF_042678885.1 Saccharothrix hoggarensis | reverse complement strand
CGCCGCCCGCGAGCCGCCGCACCGCCCGCCACCTGCCCTCCGACCGGTCCGCGTCCCCCGGCGCGGACACCGCCGACGCGGGCGTCCGGGCCCTTCGGTCCCTTCTGGACTCCGAAGTCCTTCCCGACGCGGTGATCGCTTTGGGCGACCCGCGTGCTGTAGGTGTGCACCGTGAAGTGCGCCGCCAGGGGCTCCGGCCGGGTACGGGCGTAGCGGTGACGGCTTTCGACGACACACCGTTGGCGTCTGTTGTGGACGGCGGCCCCACCTCGGTGCGGCAACCCGTCGAGAGGTCCGCCCCAGTGGCGGCGGACCTGCTCGACAGCGCGAACGGCGA
Organism: Saccharothrix hoggarensis; assembly: GCF_042678885.1. Classification (GTDB taxonomy): domain Bacteria; phylum Actinomycetota; class Actinomycetes; order Mycobacteriales; family Pseudonocardiaceae; genus Actinosynnema; species Actinosynnema hoggarensis. The sequence continues at coordinate 11,145 of NZ_JBHTLK010000221.1, read as the reverse complement.
TCGGGGTGTGGTGCTGCCGGGCGGGATCGTCGGCCGCGGCAGCCACCCGATCCGCTTGGCAGAGCAGGATGGGAACCGATGGGAGTTTCGGTGATGGGCGTTCGGACAACGGCGGCGCGGGCAACCGCGGCGCTGGGAGTGGCAGTTCTCCTCGCTGCCTGTGGCAGCAGCGGTGGAAACGAAGGCGGAGGGCAGCCCGGCGGTGCGCTCGAAGGCCGGGGCGAGGTCACCTTCGCCACCGGCAAGGACACGTCCGGCAACATGCAGAAGCTCGTCGACGAGTGGAACGCCTCGCACGCGAACGAGCAGGTCCGGATCATCGAACTGCCCGAGTCGGCCGACGCCCAGCGCCAGCAGATGGTGCAGAACGCGCAGGTCAAGTCCGACGCGTACACGATCCTCAACCTCGACGTGGTGTGGACGGCCGAGTTCGCGGCCAACCGCTGGGTGGCCGAGCTGCCCGCCGACCAGTTCCCGCTGGACAAGTTCCTCGCGCCCGCGGTGAAGACCGCGCAGTACCGCGACAAGCTCTACGCCGCGCCGGTGTACTCCGACGGCGGCATGCTGTACTACCGCAAGGACCTGCTCGACGCGGTCGGCGCGCAGCCGCCGAAGACGTGGGCCGAGGTGATCAGCTCCTGCCAGGCGGTGCGCGCGTCGCAGCCCCAGATCGGTTGCTACGCGGGCCAGTTCGAGAAGTACGAGGGCCTCACCGTCAACTTCGACGAGGCCGTGCACTCCGCGGGCGGCGAGGTCGTCGACGCCTCCGGCAAGCCGGTGGTCGACTCGCCCGAGGCGAAGGCCGGGCTGGACGCGCTCGTGCAGGGCTTCCAGCAGGGCATCATCCCGGCCAAGGCCATCACGTACAAGGAGGAGGAAGGCCGCCGCGCGTTCCAGGCGGGCGAGCTCCTGTACCACCGCCAGTGGCCCTACCAGTGGAACCTGGCCAGCAAGACCGACGGCTCGTCGCAGGTCGCGGGCAAGTTCGCGGTCGCGCCGCTGCCCGGCCTGAACGGCCCCGGCAGCTCCACCCTCGGCGGCCACAACTTCGCCATCTCCGCGTTCGGCAAGAACAAGGCGACCGCGCTGGACTTCATCAAGTTCTTCACCAGCGAGGCCGCGCAGCGCTCCAACCTGCTCGCCACCTCGCAGGCGCCGACCCTGTCGAGCCTGTACGAGGACGCCGAGCTGATCAAGCAGTTCCCGTACCTGCCGACGCTGAAGGAGTCGATCCTGTCGGCGAAGCCGCGCCCGCAGGCGGTCCAGTACGGCGACGTGACCACGGCCATCCAGGAAGCCGCGTACGCCGCCCTCACCGGCACGAAGACCAGTGACGTGGCGCTGAAGGACTTGCAGGCCAAGTTGCAGGAGCTCATCAAGTGACGGCGGTCGCCCGCCGCGCCCGGGGTGTCACCTCGGGCGCGGGGCGACTCGCCGCGGCGCTCCTGTCACCGACCTTCGTGGTGCTCGCCCTGGTGGTCGGGTACCCGTTGGTGGCGGCGCTGCGCGAGTCGGTGTTCCAGGAGGGAACCGACCTCGACGAGAGCGGTTTCGTCGTGGAAGGCTCGCGGTTCGTCGGTCTCGACAACTACGTCTCCATCTTCGTCGGCGAGGCGGCGACGCGGTTCTGGAACGCGTTCGGCAACACCACCCTGTTCACCGTCATCACGGTGGCGCTGGAGGTGCTGATCGGCGTCGGCATGGCCCTGGTCATGCACCACGCGCTGCGCTGGCGCGGCATCGTGCGGGCCAGCATCCTGGTGCCGTGGGCCGTGCCCACCGCCGTGTCCGCGCTGCTGTGGCGCTGGATCTTCCAGGCCGACGGCGTCGCCAACGCGATCATCGGCCAGCAGGTCCTGTGGACCACCGAGGGCTGGCAGGCGAAGGTGGCGGTGATCCTCGCGGACGTGTGGAAGACCGCGCCGTTCGTCGGCCTGCTCGTGCTGGCCGGCCTCCAGATCATCCCGAACGACGTCTACGAGGCGGCGCGGGTCGACGGCGCCTCGCCGTGGCGGCAGTTCTGGCAGATCACCCTGCCGCTGGTGAAGCCCGCGCTGCTGGTGGCCGTGCTGTTCCGCGTGCTCGACGCGCTGCGGATGTTCGACCTCCCGTTCGTGCTCGTCGGCAGCCGCAAGGATTCGGTGGAGACGCTGTCCATGGTGGCCTTCGACGAGGCGTCGAGCCTGAGGTTCGGACCGGCCGCGGCGTACGCGACGGTGCTGTTCCTGTACGTCGCCGTCACCGCCCTGGTGTTCGTGCGGCTGCTCGGCGCCGACGTGATCGGCGCGGCACGGGAGAGGACGCGGAAATGAAGGGGGTGCTGAAGTACACCGGGCTGGGTTTGATCCTGGTCTACTGCCTGGCGCCGTTCTACTGGATGGCGGTGTCGGCGTTCCGCCGCCCGTCCGACCAGTTCGAGCTGACGCCGCTGCCCTCGCCGTTCTCGCTGGACAACCTGACGGCGGTGTTCGCGCCCGGGGTCGGGTTCGGCCGGTCGCTGCTCAACAGCCTGGTCGTCGCGGGCGTCACGACGGTGCTGACGCTGATCATCGGCGTGTCGGCGGCGTACGCGCTGGCCCGGCTCAAGTTCCGGTTCAAGAACGCGGTCGCGGCGCTGATCATCGCCACGTCCATGTTCCCCGGCATCTCGCTGCTGGTGCCGCTGCTGGCGCTGTTCACCGACATCGGCTGGATCAACACCTACCAGGCGATGATCGTGCCCAGCCTGTCGTTCGCGCTGCCGCTGGCGGTGTGGAACCTGACCGCGTTCTTCCGGCAGATGCCGGAGGAGCTGGAGCAGGCGGCGATGATCGACGGCTGCACGCGCGGCCAGGCGTTCCGGAAGGTGATCCTGCCGCTGGCCGCGCCCGGCGTGTTCACCACCGCGATCATCACGTTCATCGCGGCGTGGAACGAGTTCATCATCGCGCTGTCGATGGTCAACGACAACACCATGCAGACCGCGACCGTGGCGATCTCCCGGTTCCACGGTGCGTACGGTTTCGACCAGCCGTTCGGCACGCAGATGGCCGCCGGCGTGATCGTCACCGTGCCGCTGGTCGTGCTGGTGCTGGTGTTCCAGCGGAGGATCATCGCGGGCTTGACCGCGGGCGGCGTGAAGTAGCGCCTCGCGGCCCGAAGGCCGGTCGCCACGTGTTGGGAGAGCCGTGGCGACCGGCCATTCACCTCTCGGGGTCACTCCACTACGGCAGGCGCCACTGCTGCGCGCCGGTGCCGTTGCACCCGTAGACCTGCAACTGCACGCCGTTCACGGTGGTGCTGTTCGGCACGTCGAGGCACAGGCCGGACGGCGAGTTCACCAGCGCCGACCCCTGGGGCCACCACTGCTGCGCCGCCGTCCCGTTGCACGTCCACAGCTGCACCTTGGTGCCGTTCGTGCGGCCGCTGCCGCTGACGTCCAGGCACCGGCCCAACGCGCGCAGCGTGCCGTCTGACGCGACGGTCCACTGCTGCGCGGCGGAGCCGTTGCAGTCCCACAGCCGCACCACCGCGCCGTCGACGTTCGTGCTCGGCTCGCCGTCCAGGCACTTGCCCGCCAGGCCGACGACCGCGCCGCCGCGGGCCGGGTTCGGACCGACGTCGAACGACGGTGGCGCGTCCGCAGCCGCCGAGCCCCACGTGGACGGCGACGTGCCCAGCGTGAAGTCCAGCGTGCCGCCGCGGGCGACGAACGACGCGGGCAGCCACGGCCTGGTGGACGTGACGCCGTCCACCCGCAGGGACTGGACGTACTTCGCGGTGTCGGACGCGTTCGGCGCGGTGATCGTGATGGTCACGCCGTTGCCGCGCCGGATGGTGGTGGTCGGGAACTGCGGGCTGGCCAGCACCAGCTCCGCCCGGCCGGGCGCCTGCGGGTACATGCCCAGCGCCGCCCACACCGCCCACGACGACATCTCGCCCAGGTCGTCGTTGCCCACCAGGCCTTCCGGCGTGGGCAGGAAGATGGACGTCAACGCCCGCCGCACCACGTCCTGGGTCTTGTGCGGCGCGCCCGCGTACGCGTAGGCCCACGGGGTGTTGAGCGTCGGCTCGTTGCCCAGGTAGGCGTACGGCTTCTTCGGGCCGGCGTTCAGCTCGGTGAAGAACGTGTCGAGGCGGCTGGTGACGGCGGCGTTGCCGCCCATCGCGTCGAACAGGCCGCGGTGGTTGTACGGCACCATCCACGTGTACTGCGCGGCGTTGCCCTCGACGTACTCGTTCTCCTGCACCGGGCTGAACGCGGGCCACGTCAGGTCGGCGTTGCGCGGCCGGAGGTACTTGCCGCCCGACTCGAACAGGCCGCGCCAGTTCTGCGCCCGGCGGAGGAACCGCTCCGCGGTGCCGGCGTCGTTCAACCGGGCCGCGAACTGGGAGATGGCGAAGTCGGCGCTGGTGTACTCCAGCGTGGTGGCGGCCGAGCCCCACACGTCGGGCAGGCCGGTCGGCACGTAGCCGTAGTTGTTGTACTGCAACCACCCCGGCCGCTGGCGGATGTCGTCGACGCCGGCCACCATGCGCCGCAACGCGTCCGCGGTGTCGAAGCCCGTGCCGCCGAACGCGTGCGCGGTGGAGACGATGATCGGCATCGGGTCGCCGTTCATCACGCCCGTGCCGCCGTTGGCGACGGTCCAGCGGTCGAAGTACCCGCCCTGGGCGGCCTGGTTGACGGCGGACTGCGCGATGTCCGCGGCCTCGTCCGGCCCCAGGAGCCCGATCAGGGCTATCTGCGAGCGGTAGACGTCCCAGCCGGAGAAATTCGCGTACTGGGTCCCGGTGGTCGTGCGCACCTGCCGGTCGAAGCCCGCGTACTGGCCGTTGACGTCGCTGAACACGTTGGGGTGCAGCAAGGAGTGGTAGAGCGCCGTGTACAGGGTGCGGAGCTGGGTGGTCGTGCCGCCGGTGACGTCGACGCGGCCCAGCCAGCCGTTCCACTCGGCCCGGGCGGCGGCGCGCACGTCGTCGAAGCTCCGCGTGCCGACCTCGGCGGCGAGGTTGGCCCTGGCGTTGTCGACGCTCACGAACGAGATGCCCACCCGCGCGGTGACGGTGGTGGCGTTGAACGACACGAAAGCCGACGCGGCGAACGGCGCGACGTCCTCGGTGGCGGTGGTGGCGGGGAGGTGCCGGGTGCCCGCGGTCTTGGGCGCGGGCGGGACGGAGCCCCGGCTGCTGCCCTCGACCGTGCGGCCGTTCGGGTCGATCCGGCCGTCTGCGATCGTGGCGGCGGTGGCGAACGGCTGGTCGAACGTGACGTGGAAGTGCAGCCGGTAGCGGTTGCCCGCGCCGCAGAACCCGCCGCTGTCGGTGTAGCCGGAAAGGGTGTTCGCGCCGATGGTGACGGAACCGCTCGCCGCGTTGAACGCGCGGGCGGCGTCGACGTTGAGCGAGGCCCGCTGCCCGGCGGGGTAGGTGAACCGGGCGATGCCCGAGCGCTGGTCGGCGGTGAGCTCGGTGCGGATGCCGTTGTCGAAGCGGACCGAGTACGAGCCGGGGGAGGCCTGCTCGTTCGCGTGGGAGAAGGTCGAGTACGTCGCGGGCGCGGTGCCGAGCGACGGCATGAACGGGACGTTGCCGAAGTCGCTGCACCCCGGACCCGACAGGTGGGTGAGGCTGAAGCCGCGGATGCGGTTGTCGTCGTAGTGGTAGCCGCCGTGCTGGTGGGTCACCGTGTCGGGGCTCCACTGGAGCATGCCGAACGGCGCGACGGCGCCGGGGAAGGTGTTGCCCGCGCCGCCGCCGTGACCGAAGTCCGGTCCGCCGGGCCTGGTGCCGACGAACGCGTTGACGTGCTGGGCGGGATCGGTGATGGCGTGCGCGGTCCCGGTGGCGACCGGCGCGGCGAGGGCGGCGAGGGTGAGCGCGGCGACGGCCGCGGAGCGGAGACGCATCTGTACCTCCGGCAGGGGTAGGAGGCCTGACAACGTTGTCAGGCCTCGATTCTCCCAGTGGAGGCGCAGGTCAGGAACCCGCTGTGCGGGGGAACGGCGTTGGGCCGGCGGTGTCCACCGGACAAGTGAACATATTTCACTATAGCTTCAGTGTCACCTGAAAGGATGTCACTCGGAAGGGTCATCCCAGGGGTGCCGGCGAGTTGGCCTCGGGGACCACGACGGCCGGGGCGCCGGTGCCGTCCGACGGCACGGCCCACACGTCGTTGACGCCGTCGCTGCGTTGGATGCCGTACGCGACCGTGTGCGCGTCGAGCCACGCGGGCTGGTCGTCCACGCTCCGCGTTTCCGCCAACCGGGTGATCTCTCCGGTCGCGAGGTCCATCGTGGACAGTCGCCACCCGCGCTGCGGGTCGTTGTCGATCGCCGCCTTGTAGGCGATGCGAGTCCCGTCGGGGGAGAGGGACGGGCACTCCACGTTCTCCGCGAGCGAGCGCAGCGTCCGCGCCGCGAAGTCGCCCTCCATGAGGTAGCGGCGGCCGCCCGTGGACATGGTGGCGTAGAACCGGTTGTCGTCGGACGTGAACGTGACGCCCCAGAAGTTGCGGTCGGCGGCGGCGACCACCGTGCCGTCCACAGTGGACGTGAACTCCTCCAGCGACGTGACCAGCGCGTCGGTCTCCAGGTCGAGGATGCCGGTGCTGGTGGAGAAGCCGTTGGCCGCGTACGAGTGGCCGTCCACGAACAGCGTCCACGCCACCATCCGGCCGCTCGCCGACACCCGCGTGCGGTTGGGGAAACCGGTCAGCGGCACGGTCCGGACCTCGCGCAGGTCCGCGTCCAGCACGGCCAGCTCGCCCGCCTTGAACGCGCCGACCGGCCGCAGGCACGACGTCGTCCCGCCGGCGCTGTAGACGCGGTCGCAGCGCTGCTCGGTCACCTGGCGCGGCCCGGCGGCGTCGAGCCGGGCCACGGTCGACAGGTTCCCGTTGCTCAGCACCATCAGGCGCGGCCCGGCGGCGGGCGGGGCGAGGTCGTCCGGCGCGGAGGCGGGGGACCGGTCGGACAGGGCGGTGTAGCCGACGGCGAGGACGCCGAGCAGCACGGCCACCGCGGCGGTGATCAGGAGTCGGGTGCGGTTGGTCATGAGCGGCGTCCCAGGAGTGCGACGGTGGCGGCCAGCGTGAGCGCGACGCCCGCGGCGGCCAGGCGGGTGGCGGCCTCGGGACCCCAGAACTGCCAGGCGAGGCCGAACAGCACGGACGAGCCGAGGTACGCGAGGGCCTGCCCGCTCTGGATCAGCGCGATGCCGGTGGTGCGCAGCCGTTCCGGCAGGAGCGGACCGGCCAGGGCCATCAGCACGCCGTCCGTGGCCGCGTAGAACACGCCGTACAGCGCCACGACCACGACGACGAGCGGCCACCCGCCCAGCGGTCCGAACAGCAGCAGGTACACCGCGCCGAGCGCCACGTACCCGCCGAGCATCACGGGCAGTCGGCCCACCCGGTCGGCGAGCGCGCCGAGCGGCGCCGCCAGCAGCAGGTAGACGAGGCTCGTGCCGACCGCGAGCAGCGGGAACCAGCCGATCGCCAGCCCTTCGCGCTTCTGGAGCAGCAGGTACACGAACCCGTCGCCGACGGTGGCCAGGCCGAGCAGCGACGCGGCGAGCACGACCCGGCGCACGCCCCCGTCCCGCCACAGCCCGCCGATCGCCCTGACCCGCACGGGTTCGGCCGGCAGGGGCGCGCGGTGGTCGCGCACGAACAGCACCAGGATCACCACGCCGAGGGCGGCGACGCAGAAGCTCGTCATGAACACCGAGTCGAACGACTCGCCGGCCGCCGCCAGGACGGCGAGCGCCACCAGGGGTCCGGCGAACGCGCCGATGCCGTCCATCGCCCGGTGCACGCCGAACGCCCGGCCGAGGTCGCCCGCGGGCGTGGAGAGGGTGATCAGGGCGTCGCGCGGCGCGGTGCGGAGTCCCTTGCCCGCGCGGTCGAGGGTGATGACCGCGCCGAGGGCGGCGGTGGAGGTGCCGGCGAGCAGGAGGCCGATCTTGGCGACGGCGGACATCGCGTAGCCGAATCCGGCGACCGCCTTGCGCTTGCCCGCCCGGTCGGCGAGGTAGCCGCCGACGAGCCGCAGGAGGGTGGTCGCGCCGGTGTAGACGCCGTCGATGACGCCGTACGCGGCGGGGCTGAGCTGGAGGCCGACGACGAGGTAGAGCGGCAGGACGGCGGTGACCATCTCGGACGAGACGTCGGTGACGAGGCTGACCGCGCCGAGGGCGAAGACGTTGGCGCTGACGCCTTTCCAGCCGGTGGTCTTGGTGCGGCTGATCGTGGACAGGTACACGGCACCTCCGGGCGGTGCGCCGCACCCGGTCCTCGCGTGACCGGGTGCGGCGGGTGGACGTGCGGCGGGGTCAGTGACAGGCGGTGGTGCCGCTGTCGGTGAACGTCTTGCCCGCCACGGGCACGAACTGCCAGTCGAAGCTGTTGCTGCGCAGCGTCAGCTTGAGTACGCCGTAGGTGTCGCTGTTGCGGACCTCGCTGTTGGGTCGGATGGTGCCGAAGCCGTAGTGGCTGGCGCCGCCCATGCCCGCGACGAACGTGCGGATGCCGCGCGTGGTGTCGAGGCCGCCGTTGGGGTTCTGCGGGGCGAACCGCTCGTAGTTGTGGTTGTGGCCGAACAGGACGACGTCGGCGTTGTGGTCGTACAGCGCCTGGAACAGCGGGCGCGTCGCCGTGGACGGCGCGTGGTTGGCGGCGGAGGTGAACAGCGGGTGGTGCCAGTACGCCGCCGTGCACGGCTTGGTGTTCGCGGCGAGGTCGGCGCGGAGCCACTGCTCCTGGGCGGAGCCGGCCGCCATGCTGATGTTGGAGTTCAGCGAGACGATGTGCCAGTTGCCGAGGTCGTAGGAGTAGTAGCCCCGGCCGGACGGTCCGGCGAGCGTCCCGAAGTAGTTGTAGTAGCCGGTGGCGCCGGCCGTGCCGTAGTCGTGGTTGCCGGGCGACGGGCGGGTGCGTGCCTTGTGCCTGCCCCACGTCGGGTCGTAGTAGTTGGCGAACTCCGTCGCGGTGCCGCTGTTGTAGACGTTGTCGCCGGTGGTGAAGACCGTGCCGGGGATGCTGTCGAGCAGGGCGGCGGTGGCGCTGTCGCCGGAGGCGGAGTTGGCGATGTCGCCCGCGCCGACCAGGACCGGGTCGCCGCTGGGCTGGGTCGTGGTGGTGGTCGTCGTGGTGCCGGTGGTGACGACGAGCTGGGGCGCGGTGGCGCCGGTCTCGCGCGAGTCGTAGTCGGCGCCGTCGGAGTTGGTCGACGTGACGCCGAAGCTGAACGTCCCGTTGGCCTTGACGTGCGCGGTGACGTCGACCTCGTACCAGGCGTTGCGGGCGACGGAGCCGAGCGTGCCGAGGGCTGCGCCGTCGATGGCGGGCTGGTTGTTCCAGGTCACGCCGGTCTCGGACCAGGTGGTGTTGGTCATGGCGTGGAACGTGCCGCCGGCCGGGCTGTTGGAGTTCAGCACGTCGTCGGTGTGGACGCGCAGCTTGGCGCTCGTGACGGCGCCGGACACGCCGGAGACGGCGAACTTCAGGAACACCCGCTTGATCGGCGAGCCGTCCACGCCGAGCTGCCCGCTCGTGCCGTGGTTGGTGCCGGTGGCGGAGTTGTCGACGTGGGTGTCTGCGGTGGGGGTGAACGTGCTGGTGGCCGCCGAGGCGGTGGGGAGGTGGTCTGAGGTGGCGACGACGGTGAGGGTGGCGGCGGTGACGACGCCGATGGCGAGGACCGCCAGGGGAGCCCTGCGACCTGACATGCGAAACCCTTCGCTGCTCGAACTGCCGGACAAGGCCTCGCAGAGAGTAGGGACGGGTGAGCACGGTGTGGTGATCACCGGACGGCGGGACGGTGAACGACCGGCGAACCGCGCGCGCCTTGACCAGTGCGGGTGAGGGCGGCTCGCGCGCGTCGTCGGCGCAGATCGTCGGCGTGTTTCCTCGGCGTGGTTCGTCGTCAGTGCAGTTCGGCCGCCGCGGCGCGGAAGACGGCGTCGGCGACGCGGGCCAGCGGCGGCGAGTCGAGCTTCCACTGCTGCCAGTGCAGCAGCACGTCGACCGGCCGGTCGGGCGCGAGGTGGACGAGCCTGCGGTGGGCGGCGATCTGGTGCTCGGTGAGCAGCGCCCAGCCCGCGCCCGCGACGACGGCGTCCTCGAACACGTGCCCGTCGGGCAGGTGGTGGCGGTGGGCGGAGGCGTTGTGGCCGGTCAGCTCGCGGCAGAACCGGTCCTGCAGGTCGTCCTTGTCGTCGAACACGATCACCGGTGCGTCGTGCAGCGGCTGCCCGTCCGCGAGCCAGCGCCGCGCGAACCGCTTCGTGGCGACGGCGTGGTAGCGGATGCTCCCGAGTGGACGGACGACGCAACCCTGCACCGGGCGCGGCGATGACGTGACCGCGCCGACGACGACGCCCTGGCGGAGGAGTTCGGCGGTGTGGTCCTGGTCGTCGCGCCGCACGGTCAGCACCAGGCCCTCGTCGGTGGCGAGTTCCCTGACGACGCGGCGGAACCAGGTGGCGAGCGAGTCGGCGTTGACCGCGACCGGGATGGGGGTCGGGTCCTCGACCAGGCCGAGGGCTTCGCGGGCGTCGCGGTCCAGCAACGCCTGCTGCCGCCCGTAGCGGGCGATCACCTCGCCGGACTCGGTGAGCCGCGCGGGCTTCGACCGCACGAGCAGGACGCGGCCGGTGCGCTGTTCGAGCAGCTTGATCCGTTGGCTGACGGCGGACGGTGTGACGTGCAGTGCTTTCGCGGCGGCGTCGAACGTGCCCTCGTCCACGACGGCCAGGAGGGTGCGCACGCACTCCGGATCGAGCATCACAGCTGCTAATGATACGTAAGAAAGCGTAGCTGGCCTTATCGGCGCCGGGTTCCTACGGTCGGTGGCGTGATGTACGCGCTGCTCGCCGGGCTCGGCACCGGACTGTCCCTCATCGTCGTCATCGGCGCGCAGAACGCCTTGGTGCTGCGGCAAGGCGTGCTGCGGCAGCACGTGCCCGCGATCGTGGCCATCTGCGCGGGTTCGGACGCGGTGCTGATCGCGCTCGGCGTGGGCGGGGCCGGGGCGACGCTGGCCGCCTGGCCGTCCGTGATGACGGTGGTGCGGTGGGTCGGCGCGGCCTTCCTGGTCGGCTACGGCGTGCTGGCAGCGCGGCGGGTGCTGCGGCCGGCGGCGTTGGCGCTCGACGCCACGCCGG
>NZ_JBHTLK010000220.1:0-11500 GCF_042678885.1 Saccharothrix hoggarensis | reverse complement strand
CGGCGGGGGCCTGCTCGGGCATCGCCTCGGCGGCCCGGTGGCCCCCCGCGCCGCCCGCGCCCGCGAGGACGACGCTGCCCACCAGCCCGATGAGGCCGATGACCGGCAGCAGCGCCGGGTTCAGCGCGGCCGCGGCGGCCGACGCCAGGGCGATCGCGCCCGCGGCCACGTTCGGCACGCCGGCGATCTTGTTGGCGAGCGCGAACGTCTCGTCGTCGCGCAGCGTGGCCTTGGTGCGCACGCCGAAGAAGCGGTTGCGGTGCAGCAGGCCCCGCACGCCGAGGAAGCCGATCGTCCCGAAGGCGACGCCGATCAGACCCAGCACCACAGGCAGCACGATGTTCACGCCCCCGAGGGTAGGCCGGTCCTTCGATCTTGGTCGAACCAGCCCCGGCTTCACCCGAAGGTGTCCTTACGGACGGCCCGGCCCGGTCGGGAAGCTCGCCACCATGAGAACTCGATCTTGGCTGGCCGCGTCGGTGGCCGTCACCGCGCTCGTCACGGCCGCGCCCGCCGCCTCGGCCGCCCCGCCCGTCCGCTTCCTCGGCCACACGACGCTGCCGCACGCCCTGCGGTTCGAGGGCACCACGGTCGGCGGCCTGTCCGGCGTCGACCGCGACCCGTCCACCGGCGGGTACGTCCTGATCAGCGACGACCGGTCGTACACCGATCCCGCCCGCTTCTACACGGCCGACCTGCGCATCGACGGCTCCGGCGTGCACGACGTCCGGATCACCGGCACGCGCGCCCTGCGCCACCCCGACGGCGGCACCTACTCGCCGCCGACGCTGAACGACGGCCGCACCGTGGACCCCGAGGACATCCGCGTCGACCCCCTGACCGGCGACTACTGGTGGAGCCAGGAGGGCGACCGGCCCGCGACCGGGGGGCCGGTCGTGATCCAGCCGTCCATCCAGCGGGCCCGGCGCGACGGCGCCTACGCGGGCAGCCTGCCGTTGCCCCGGCACTACGCCTACGCCCCCGACCGCGGCCCGCGCCGCAACCTCGCCCTCGAGGCGATCACGTTCTCCCCCGACGGCAACCTCGTCACCAGCGTGGTCGAGGGCCCGCTCCTGCAGGACGGCGACGTGCCGACCGCCGACCGCGGCGCGCTGACCCGCCTCACCGTGCAGACCCGCGACGGCTCGGTCGTCCGCCAGCACGCCTACCCGCTGGAACCGCTGTTCGCCGCGCCCGAGCCCGGACCGTGGGGCCCGGACACCGGCGTGCCCGCGATCCTCGCCGACCCGAAGGTCCCCGGCCGCTACTACGCGCTCGAACGCAGCTGGGTGCCCGGCGCCGACTACAAGGTCCGCCTCTTCCAGGTCGACGTCGCGGGCGCCACGGACGTGCGCCACCAGGACGTCCTCGCCGACGACGTGCGCCCGGTCCGCAAGAAGCGGCTCGCCGACCTGCACGACTTCCCGCTGCCGGTGGTCGACAACGTCGAGGGCCTCGCCTGGGGGCCGCGCCTGCCGTCCGGCGAGCGCACCTTGCTGCTGGTCAGCGACGACAACTTCGCGGTCGAGGAGTTCACCCGGTTCATCGCGCTTGCGCTGCGCTGATACCGTTGACGGCATGAGCAAGGCCCGCCTGCTCCTTAGCTAGCCGCGCAGACCTCGACAGCCAGGTCCGCGCGGCAACCCCTCATGCCCCTTCCGGGCTGGGGGGTTTCGTCATGTCAGGGGCAGGTACCGATGGAGAGGGACATCCCGATGAGCACCGACGCGGCGGACGCGACGCCCGCCTTCCGCTACACCGCCGAGCTGGCGGGCGAGATCGAGCAGCGGTGGCAGCAGCACTGGGAGGAGCGCGGCACGTTCCACGCGCCGAACCCGGTCGGGCCGCTCGAGGGTGACGTGCCCGCCGACAAGCTGTTCGTGCAGGACATGTTCCCGTACCCGTCGGGCTCCGGGCTGCACGTCGGCCACCCGCTGGGCTTCATCGGCACGGACGTGTTCGCCCGGTACCACCGGATGAACGGCCGCAACGTGCTGCACACGATGGGCTTCGACGCCTTCGGCCTGCCCGCCGAGCAGTACGCCGTGCAGACCGGCCAGCACCCGCGCAAGACCACCGAGGACAACATCCAGACGTACCTGCGGCAGATCCGCAGGCTGGGCCTGGGCCACGACGAGCGCCGGCGCGTCTCCACCATCGACCCGGCCTACTACAAGTGGACCCAGTGGATCTTCCTGCAGATCTTCAACTCCTGGTACGACGCGGACGCGGGCAAGGCCAGGCCGATCGCCGAGCTGGAGGCGCAGTTCGCCTCCGGTGAGCGGGCGACGCCGGACAAGCCGTGGGCGGACATGACCGGCCCGGAGCGGCAGAAGCTGCTGGGGCAGCACCGCCTGGCCTACCTGTCCGAGGCGCCGGTCAACTGGTGCCCCGGCCTGGGCACCGTGCTGGCGAACGAGGAGGTCACCGCGGACGGCCGCAGCGAGCGCGGCAACTTCCCGGTGTTCCGGCGCTCGCTGCGCCAGTGGATGATGCGGATCACCGCGTACGCCGACCGCCTGATCGACGACCTGGACCGGCTGGACTGGCCGGACAAGGTCAAGGCGATGCAGCGCAACTGGATCGGCCGCTCGCAGGGCGCGCGGGTCAAGTTCGCGGTCGACGGCGCCGAGGGCGTGGACGTCGAGGTGTTCACCACCCGCCCCGACACGCTGTTCGGCGCGACGTACATGGTGCTGGCGCCCGAGCACCCGCTGGTCGACGTCATCGCCTCCGCCGAGCAGGCCGACGCGATCGCGGCGTACCGGCGCGACGCGGCCCGCAAGTCCGAACTGGACCGGCAGGAGAACAAGGAGAAGACCGGCGTCTTCACCGGCGCCCACGCCGTGAACCCGGTCAACGGCGCGCGCATCCCCGTGTACGTCGCGGACTACGTGCTGATGGGCTACGGCACGGGCGCGATCATGGCGGTGCCGGGCCAGGACCAGCGCGACTGGGACTTCGCCAAGGCGTTCGACCTGCCGATCATCCGGACCGTGCAGCCGCCCGAGGACTTCGAGGGCGAGGCGTACACGGGCGCCGGGCCGGCGGTGAACTCGGGCTTCCTGGACGGCCTGGACGTCGCCGAGGCCAAGAAGAAGATCATCGCCTGGCTGGAGGAGCAGGGCCGCGGCGAGGGCACCGTCCAGTTCAAGCTGCGCGACTGGCTGTTCTCGCGGCAGCGGTACTGGGGCGAGCCGTTCCCGATCGTCTACGACGAGGACGGCTCGCCGATCGCCGTGCCGGAGTCGATGCTGCCGATCGAGCTGCCCGAGGTGGACGACTACTCGCCGCGGACGTTCGACGCGGACGACGCGAACTCCGAGCCGTCGCCGCCGCTGTCGCGCGCGGAGGACTGGGTCACCGTCGAGCTGGACCTGGGCGACGGGCCGCGCGAGTACCGGCGCGAGACCAACACCATGCCCAACTGGGCGGGGTCGTGCTGGTACCAGCTGCGGTACGTGGACCCGACGGAGTCCGAGCGGTTCGTCAACCCGGAGAACGAGCAGTACTGGCTGGGTCCGCGCACCGCCGAGCACGGCGCGACCGACCCGGGAGGCGTCGACCTGTACATCGGCGGCGTCGAGCACGCCGTGCTGCACCTGCTGTACTCGCGGTTCTGGCAGAAGGTGCTGTTCGACCTGGGCCACCTGTCCGGTGACGAGCCGTACCGCCGGCTGTTCAACCAGGGCTACATCGAGGCGTACGCCTACACCGACGCGCGCGGCACGTACGTGCCCGCCGAGCAGGTGGAGGAGCGCGACGGCAGGTACTTCTTCGAGGGCGAGGAGGTGCGGCGCGAGTACGGCAAGATGGGCAAGAGCCTGAAGAACGTCGTCACGCCCGACGAGATGTGCGAGAAGTACGGCGCGGACACGTTCCGGCTGTACGAGATGTCGATGGGCCCGATGGACGTCTCGCGCCCGTGGGCGACGAAGGACGTCGTCGGCGCGCAGCGGTTCCTGCAGCGGCTGTGGCGCAACCTGGTCGACGAGACCACGGGCGCGCTGCGCGTGACGGACGAGGAGCCGGGCGAGGAAGCGCTGCGCCTGCTGCACAAGACGATCGCGGGCGTGCACGACGACTACGCGAACCTGCGCTACAACACGGCGGGCGCGAAGCTGATCGAGCTGAACAACCACGTCACCAAGCACTTCCCCGGTGGCGCGCCGCGCGTGCTGGCGGAGCCGCTGGTGCTGATGCTGGCGCCGCTGAGCCCGCACGTCGCCGAGGAGCTGTGGTCGCGGCTGGGGCACACCGAGTCCCTGGCGCACGGCCCGTTCCCGAAGGCCGACGAGGAGTTGCTGGTCGAGGACACCGTGGAGTACCCGATCCAGGTCAACGGCAAGGTGAAGGCCCGCGTGGTGGTGTCGGCGTCGGCGTCGGCGGACGAGGTCAAGGCGGCGGCGCTGGCCGAGGAGAAGGTGGCCGAGCTGCTGGCGGGCGGCGAGCCCCGCAAGGTGATCGTCGTGCCCGGCCGGCTGGTCAACGTGGTGCTGTAGTTCCCGCGCGGTCCGCGGGCTCGGCGTTCACGGGCGCCGGGCTCGCGGACGTGCGGTTCGCGTGCGCCGGGTTCGCGGAGGTGCCGTTCGCGTGCGCCGGGTTCGCTTGCGCCGGGGTCACGGGCGCGGCAGCTGGGCGGCGACTTCGGTCATCGCGTCGAGCAGGTCCGGCTCGACCTGCCCGGCCGCCGGTTCGGCCTCGGCGATGGTGATGGTGGTGTCGTTGGTCTCCGACCAGTAGTGCCGGGCGGTGAACCCGATCTCGGGCAGGCCGACGAGGCCGCCGCTGAGCGGCTTCACGTCGCCGGAGCCCTGCTCGTCGATCACGCGGTCGAACTGCCTGGCCTGGTTGCGGCCGGGGAACGTCACCCAGACCACGGAGACGACGGCCGCGTTGCCCGCGTGGTCGCCGACCGCGAGCAGCAGGCGGTCCAGCGACGTGCACGGCGTGCGCGCGAAGAAGTCGCGCACCTGGCCGAACGAGTTGCCGAGGCAGTCGGTCTCCTGCTTGAGCGCCTGCTTGGCGATGGCGACGCCGAGGTGCCGCATGGCGCCGTCGGTGTCACCGCCGCGCGCCGCGCGCTTGGCGTCCCACTTGCGGACGCTGATGCTCTCCACGGGGGCCGCGCCGCCGCCACCGCTCGCGCCCGAGTTCAACGCCGCCCCGCCCGCGCCGCCCGCGCCCGCGAGGACGACGAGCACCGCGGCGACGAACGCCACGCCCCCGGACCCCTTGTCGCTTCCCGCCACCATCCCGCCCCGAGTCGTCTCCGCCGTGCGGACGACCCATGCAACCGCGATCCCGCGCACTCGTTGCCCGGTGAGGGGCAAAAGCCCTCGAACGGCCCAGCAAGTGTGCCCGGAAG
Source organism: Saccharothrix hoggarensis (assembly GCF_042678885.1). Classification (GTDB taxonomy): domain Bacteria; phylum Actinomycetota; class Actinomycetes; order Mycobacteriales; family Pseudonocardiaceae; genus Actinosynnema; species Actinosynnema hoggarensis. The sequence goes on along the minus strand of NZ_JBHTLK010000220.1, from coordinate 6,132 downwards.
TCGCACTTCACCGTTGCGGAGGGAAACCCATCTCGCCCAGGATCTGCGCCAGCATCGAGTCGAACATGGGCTCGGGGTTCGTCACGGCGAACGGGAAGCGGCCGAAGACCTCCAGCGCGACGTGCCCGTAGATCCGCACCCACGACTGCGTGATGTGGTAGACCGCGCCGAGCGGCAGGACGTCGTCGGCGAGCTCGACGCCCCGGTCGTTCACGGTGGCGAGTAGAACGCGCTGGAACGCGGCGAGGTCCGCGTGCAGGCACTCCGGGACGTCGGCGTCCACGTTGTCGGGCAGCGGGTGCGAGGCGATGAGCCTGCCCGCGACTTCCAGGAAGACCCGGCCGAACTGGTCGCCGACCTGGCTGTGGTCCTCGGTCGGGTGGCACTTCCCCAGGGTGTCCTCTGTGGACGCGAAAACCAGCGCGAACTCCTGCGGGTGCGCGAGCGCCCAGCGCCGGAAGCCGCGGCACACCGCGTAGACCTGCCCGCTGGTGTCGTCGTCGGGGACCTGGCCGAGGTCGGCGTTCAGCTCGGCGGCGAGGTCGGTGCAGATGTCGTCGGCGAGCCGGCGGAGCAGGTCCTCGCGCGAGTCGTAGTACCGGTAGAGCGCCGGCGCGGTGATGCCGAGTTCACGTGCGATGGCACGCAGAGTCACGGCGTCCCGGCCGTGCTGCACGAGCAGGGCGCGGGCGTGTCGCCTGATGTCACGCTCGGTCTCCGCGCGGAGGCGTTCTCGCCGCGTGGCCTCGGTCATATGTCACCCAATCAGGTTGTAAACGGTGTTCACTCGGTATAACTTCGGGACGTCGGTGAACGGTGTTTACGAAGTTGACGCCATTCACCCAACGGTAGCCCATAGGCCTGGGAGGACGCGTGTTCGCGAAGTGGGGATCGCTGGCGTACCGCCGCAGGTGGGTGGTGCTGGTCGCGACCGTGGCCCTCGCCGTCGTCGGCGGCATCTGGGGCCTCGGCGTGTTCGACCGGCTCAGCCAGGGCGGCTACGAGGCGCCGAGCAGTGAGGCCGCGCGGGCCAACGAGGTCGCTCAGGACGCGTTCGGCCGGCAGGGCGGCGACGTCATCGTCGTCTACGACACCGCCGACCCCGCCCGCGTGCAGCAGGTCAACGACCAGCTGTCCGGCCTGCCCGGCGACGCCACCCTGCCCGTGCCCCCGCTCTTCGTGGCGCCGGACACCGGCAAGTCGCTCGCCGTGATCACGCTGCGCTCGGGCGACTCGAACACGCAGATGAAGCAGTACGCGCAGATCTCCGACCAGCTCCAGGTCGACGGTCTCGACGCGCAGGTCGGCGGCCTCGTGCCGACCCAGAAGGCGATCAACGACATGTCCGCCGACGACCTCACCAAGGCCGAGGCGGTGTCGCTGCCGATCGTGCTCGTCCTGCTGATCATCATCTTCGGCGGCCTGGTCGCCGCGTCGCTGCCGGTGCTCGTCGGCGGGCTCGCGATCATGGGCTCGCTCGGCGTGCTGCACGCCGTCTCGTTCGCCGCCGACGTCAACTCGTTCGCCGTCAACGTGGCCAGCCTGCTCGGGCTCGGCATGGCGATCGACTACGGGTTGTTCATGGTCGGCCGGTTCCGGGAGGAACTGGCCGCGGGCCGGAGCACGCCGGACGCCGTGCGCCGGACCGTCATGTCCGCCGGCCGCACCGTCGTGTTCTCGGCGACGCTCCTCGTCGTCGCGCTCGCCGGCCTCCTGCTGTTCCCCCAGGGCTTCCTGAAGTCCCTCAGCTACGGCGGCATGTCGGCGGTCGCGATCGCCGCGCTCGTGTCCGTCACCCTGCTGCCCGCGCTGCTCGGCATCCTCGGCCACCGCGTGGACAAGCTCGCCATGCCGTGGCGCAAGTCCAAGGTGGCGTCCGACGCGGGCTGGCGGCGGCTCGCCGGCCGGGTCATGAAGCGCCCGGTGCTGGTCGCCCTGCCGATCGTGCTGGTCCTCCTCGCGCTCGGCGCGCCGTTCCTCGGCGTGAAATTCGGCGAGGTCACCGAGAAGGTGCTGCCCGAGGGCACGCCGGCGCGCGTCGCCGCCGAGACGATCAACACCGACTTCGCCGCGATGTCCAACTCCGGCCTGAAGATCGTGGTGACCGGCGGTCCCGCGCAGGCCGACGTGGAGCGGTTCGTCGCCGACGTCAGCGCGGTCCCCGGCGTGGGCGACGCGCGGGTCGCCGCACCGCCCAGCGCCGACGGCGTGTGGCTGATCAACGCCGGGCTCGACCAGGACGCGCTGAGCGACGAGTCGAAGCAGGCGCTGAGCGACGTGCGCGCGTTGACCGCGCCCGGTGACGAGGTGCTCGTCGGCGGCAGCACGGCCATGGTGTCCGACAGCCTCGACGCGATCGCCGACAAGCTGCCGTGGATGGCGCTGCTGCTGATCGGGGCGACGTTCGTGCTGATGTTCCTGGCGTTCGGCTCGGTGCTGCTGCCGATCAAGGCCGTCGTGATGAGCGCGCTGAGCCTGTCCGCGACGTTCGGCGTGCTGGTGTGGGTGTTCCAGGACGGGCACGGCGCGTCGCTGCTCGGCGTGACGCCCATGCCGCTCGAATCCGGGATCGTGGTGCTGATGGCGGCCATGGTGTTCGGGTTGTCCACGGACTACGAGGTGTTCCTGCTGTCCCGCATGGTCGAGGCGCGCGGGCGCGGCGCGTCGACCGAGGAGGCGGTGACGGCGGGCCTGGCGAAGACCGGGCGCGTGATCACGGCGGCGGCGCTGCTGCTGATCGTGGTGACCGGCGCGTTCGCGTTCTCGCAGATCACGATGATGCGGTTCGTCGGGGTCGGGATGATCCTGGCGCTCGCGCTGGACGCCACCGTGGTGCGGATGCTGCTCGTGCCGGCCGTGATGAAGTTGCTCGGCGACGCCGTGTGGTGGGCGCCGGGGCCGTTGAAGCGCATCCAGGAGCGGATGGCGATCCACGAAGAGGCTCCCGCTGAGGACGAGAAGGTGCCGCAGCCGGTGTAGGTCCCGGCGGTCCCGGGTCGGGTTCCGGCCGGGCGGTCCTGATCGGACGGTCCGGCTAGGACCCGGCGGGTGGTTCGAACGCGATGGCCGTGGCCGCGAAGCCGCGGCCACCGTCGTTCAGGCCCGTCAACCGGAACGTCCGCAGCACCTCGTTGTCCGCGCTGTCCAGCACCGTCGTGGTGTCGCCGGTGGCCAGGAACACGCGGCGGTCGCCGGGCGCGATGGCGAGCGTGTCGACGGTGAACGGCAACGTCTTCGTGGCCCGCGTCGTCGCGTCGAGCACGGCGACCTCGCGGGACAGGGCGACGTAGACGTGCCGCCCGTCCGGGGTGACCGCGAGGGCGCCCGCGCCCTTGCCGACCGGTGTCGTCCAGCGCACCCGCCGGGCGTGCGGGTCGATCAGGGCGACGGAACCGGTGCCCTCGCGGAGGTCGAGCGTGCTGACGTAGACCGCGTCGCCGTCCGGGCTGATCGCCACGTGCCGCGGCATCCCGCCGACGTCGATCGTGGTCTTCGGGCTGGCGGTGGCGGTGTCCAGCACGCTGACCGTGCCGTCCTGGGAGTTCGCGACGTACAGCTCGCCCCCGTCGGGGCTGATCGCGATGCCCTGCGGCTGGCCGCCGGCCGGGATCGCCGCCACCAGGCGGAACGCCACCGGGTCCACCACCGCGACCGACCCGCTCCCGGTGACGTAGAGCCGTTCGCCGTCGGGGCGCAGCACCGCCTGGGCCAGGCGCGCGCCCGCGTCGATCCGGCCGACGACCTCGCCGGACACCGGGTCGACCGCCGTGATCACGCCCGCCCACCCGTTGACGACGTACACGCGTCGGCCCTCTGCGGCGACGGCGGCGCCGGTCGTCCACGCCCCGGTGTTCGCGCTGCCGCGCACCGCGCCGTCCGACGTGTCGAACACCTGCACCCGCCCGCCGTGCGCCACCACGTAGGCCTTGGGCGCGGGCGCGCCGCCCGCGGTCACCACCGGCGAGGTCGTCCGGCCCGAGGTGGAGAGGCCGGCGGCGATGAGGAGGGCGGCGATGCCGAGGGCTGCGGTGCGTCGTCGTCCCCACATGGCTGGATGGGAACACCGCCGCTCGGTCGGGTTCCACCTTCGTCCTACGGACGAGTGGCATTTGTGCCGGACCGGGTGATCCGCGCGCGCCCGTGACGGCGGCTGCGGCGTGTGTGCCCGGCGCCGGTCGCTCGGGGGGCGAAACGACCGACGCCGGACCCCTGCCGGTGCGAGGCACCGGTGGTCGAACCCCGACGACTTAGAACTACCACCAGGTTGACGCAGTCCGGGCCGTTTTGGATCCCGAGAGCTACGAATCAGCCGAAATTCGTCGAGTTGCCACCAGCTTGGCGTAACGCGTGCCCGCTGTCAGGAGGACGAGACCCGCGCCGATGAACGCGAGGACGCGCGCGATGCCGTCCAGCGCGGCCATGTCGAACAGCAGCAGCTTCGCCACCGCGGCTCCGACCAGCACCAATCCGGCCACGCGCAGGGACTTCCGGTCGATGCCGCGCACCAGGAGCACCAGTGCGGCGACCGTCCACGACACCGTCACGATCGAGTGACCGAAGAGGAATCCGGTCACGTCCTGCGACACCAGCAGCGCCGCGCACAACACGAACCCGGCCGCGGCGTACAGCAGCACGACGCCCGCCACCACCCACGGCAGCGGTTCCCGGCCGAGGACGCGGAGCCTGCTCGCGACCCACGGCAGCACCACCGCCAGCGCGCCGAGGACGAGGGAGGTCAGCATGCCGGACACCAGGAAACCGCTGGTGTCCACGCGTTGCGGACCGTCCAGCAGCAACCGCGGCGGCACGGCGTCACCGACGGCGAGCAGGAAACCGATCACGCCGAACAGCGCCGACCCGAGCAGCGGGCCGCGCGAGGCGAGCACCTTGGCCAGGAACGCCAACAACAACGCTTCGGCCAGGACCACGGCGGCGCGCGTGCTGCCGTCGAGGGCGAGCGCGGTCGCCTGGAACAACGCGAACACGCCGACCGCGCCCACGGCCGCGCCGAAGTTCTTCGGCAACGCCTTCCGCCCGGCGGCCCACAGCGCGAGCATCATCACCGCGACCGCGCCGGCCACGACGGCGTCGAGAGGACGGTCGAGGACGACGGTCGTCAGCAGGGCGGGCATCGGCGAGCCGACCGCGAGGGCGAGCGCCGTGGTGTCGTCCGGCCGGACCTTCGTGGTGAGGACGGCGGCGGCCACGCCGATCACGGCGGCCAGCAGGGCGATCCCGGCCAGCACGTGCGGCTCGTCGACGCGGTTGATGGTGAGGATCGTGGCCAGCAGCGGCGGAACGCCCGCCGTGACCGCGAGCCACGGCCAGTCGCGCTTGAGGTGGACCGGGCTCGCGGCGATCTTCAGCACCAGCAGGAACGCCACCAGCAGCGGCGTGAAGCCCTCCGTGAGGACCGGCGCGCACGCGGCGCAGGCGGCGACCACGCCGATGGCCAGCGCCGCCGAGTCCCACCGCAGCGCCAGCAGCAGCCCGCCGGCCGCGACGAGCAGACCGGCGGCCAGCCCACCGCCGACGGGCAGGTACCCGTAGATCGAGGTGGCCGCGACGACGTCCAGGTAGAGCACCGCGATGCCGGTGGCGGCCAGGGCGAACGCGCCGGTGCGGCCGGTCGGCGTGCGGTGCAGCCACAAGCCGAGGCCGACCAGCACACCGCCGAGCGCCGCACCCGTCAGGACGCGGGGAAGCGGGCCGAGGTAGCCGCGCTGGACGGCGAGGATCAGCAGGAGGACGACGCCGAGCAGGGTGACCGCGCCGCCGACCCAGGCGAGGAGCTTGCTGCCCGCGCCGTCCTGGCTGAGGCGGTCGAAGAGGGACGGGCGCTGCGGCGGAGGGGTGGGCGTCCAGTGGGGAGCCGGTGCGCCCCACGCCTGGTTGCCGTGCGGCGGTTGGCCCGGTGCGGGGTAAGGGGGTCGGCCGCCTTGCTGGGGTGCGCCTTGCTGGGGGGCGCCTTGCTGGGGTGCGCCGTACGTCGGGCCGGGCTGGTTCGGGTACGCGGTGCGGCCGGCCTGCTGGGCGTACGCGGTGGTGTGCTGCGGTGCGCCGGTTTGGGGCGCCGGGTGCGGCGACCGTCCGGCCGGTGCGGTGGTGGCGCCGGCGTTCGCCGCCGCGGAG
>NZ_JBHTLK010000219.1:0-11501 GCF_042678885.1 Saccharothrix hoggarensis | reverse complement strand
CTCCGCCGCCAGCCCGCCGAGCAGCGGCGCGGACGTCTGCCCGGCCGCCTGCATGGACGCGAACACGCCCAGCGCCCGCCCCAGCCGGGCCTGCGGCGTCACCGCGGCGATCGCCGCCAGCAGCAGGGGAGTGGTGAACGCGTTCGCCGCGCCCTGCAGCGCCCGCCCGCCCATCAGCACCGGGAACGACCACGCCACCGCGCACAGCAGCGACGCCACGACGTACCCGCCGTACGCGATCCGCACCGTCCGCCGCGCGCCCCACCGCTCGCCGAGCGTGCCGGACACCAGCATGAGCAGCGCGAACGGCACCAGGTACCCGGTCAGCGTCGCCGCCGCCGAACCCGCCGACACGCCGAAGTCCGCCCCCACCTCGGGCAGCACGGACGACGTCATCGCGCCCCCGAACGGCCCCAGGAACCCGCCCGCGTAGAGCGCCGCCAGGCGGACGCGGCCACGAAGCCCGGCCAAGCGAGACCCCCGACGTCGTGCGGCGCGCGTGCCCGGGTGGACCGGGCCGGTCACATGCCGGTCGGTCCGCGCCCCGGACCCCGCCCGCGCCGCCGCAGGTACCGCTCGAACTCGGCCGCGATGGCGTCGCCGCTCGCCTCGGTGATCTGGAGCTCCGCGTCGCCGCGCTCCTCCAGCGCCCGCACGTAGTTGCGCACGTCCTCGTCCTCGTCGGCCATCTCGCTGACCGTGCGCTCCCACTCCTCGGCCTGCTCGGGCAGCGCGCCCAGCGGCACCTCGACGTCCAGCACCTCCTCCACCCGGTGCAGGAGGGCCAGCGTCGCCTTCGGGGACGGCGGCTGCGACACGTAGTGCGGCACGGCCGCCCAGAACGAGATCGCGGGCACGCCCGCCTGCACGCAGAGGTCCTGGAACACGCCGACGATGCCGGTCGGCCCCTCGTAGCGGGAGCTCTCCAGCCCGAACTTGGCCGCCGCCGCCGCGTCGTACGCGGTGCCGGTGACCGGCACGGGACGGGTGTGGGGCGTGTCCATGAGCAGCGCGCCCAGGGTGACCACCGTGGTCACGCCCAGGTCCTCGATGTGGCCCAGCAGCTCGGCGGCGAACTTCCGCCACCGCATGTTCGGCTCGATGCCGTGCACCAGGACCACGTCGGTGGACGACCCCGGCGGCCGGCACACGGACAACCTCGTCGTCGGGAATTCCACCCGTCGGGTGATGCCGTCGACCATCCGGACGGTGGGACGGGTCACCTGGAAGTCGTAGTACTCGTCCGGATCGATGTCGGCCAGCGGCGTCGCGTCCCACGTGAGTTGCAGGTGCTCGATCGCCGTGCTGGCGGCGTCGCCAGCGTCGTTCCACCCCTCGAACGCCGCCACCATGATCGGGTTGGTGAGCGGTTTGCTGGGGTCGAAGGGGGTCTGGGCGGCCTGGTCCGGATCGGTCACGGCGTCAGACTACGACCACTGCCGCAGACCCGACGCCGTAGGCTTGGCGCATGTCGGATCGTGTCACGTCGCCTTTCCCGGACGCGCTCGCCGACCGCGTGGTCGTCGCCGACGGCGCCACGGGCGCCATGCCGCGGTCCGCCGACCTCACGCTCGACGACTTCGCAGGTCACGAGGGTTGCCACGAGATCCTCGACGTGACCGGGCCCGATGTCGTGCGGCAGGTGCGCCGCGGCTACCCGGAGGCCGGCGCGGACGCCGTGGGGACCGACACCTTCGGTGCGAACCCGACCGACCTCGCCGGGCGCGGCACCGAGGAGAAGATCTTCGAGCTGTCACGTCGGGGTGCCGAACCCGCCCGCGAGACGGCCGACGAGTTCGGCGGCCGGGGCAGGCCGTGGACGCGGTCCACGGCCTCACCCCGGCACCGCGCCGGCCCGGTCCGGATCGGGGTGGAGCTGTCCGACGAGCTGCAACCGGACCCCGAGCGGTCGCCCGACGCGTTCGTGGCGCACCATCCCGAGGCGAAGCACTTCAACGCGTGACCGACCACCGGGGGAAGTCGTAGATGACCGTCGAGGCTGTGCTGTGGGACATGGACGGCACGTTGCTGGACTCGGAGAAGCTGTGGGACATCCCGATCTTCGAGTTCGTCGAGAAGCTGGGCGGCACGCTGTCGCTGGAGACCAGGCACGCGATGGTCGGGTCCAACGTGGCCACGACGATGGCCCTGCTGTTCGCCGAGGTGGGCGTCACCCCGACGGAGGGCGACGTCGCCGACGGCGCGGCGTGGATCCAGCGGCGCACCGAAGAGGTGTTCCGGGCCGGCCTGCCGTGGCGGCCGGGCGCGCGTGAGGCGTTGCGCGCGGTGCGGGACGCCGGCGTGCCCATGGCGTTGGTGACGTCGACCGAGCGGAAGCTGACCGAGGTGGCGCTCGACACCATCGGGCGGGACCTGTTCGACGTGACCGTGTGCGGCGACGAGGTGGACGGCCTCAACAAGCCGCTGCCCGAGCCGTACCTCAAGGCGGCCCGGCTGCTCGGCGTCGACCCGACCCGCTGCGTCGCGGTCGAGGACTCGCCGACCGGCACGGCCTCCGCCGTGGCCGCCGGCTGCACGGTGCTCGTCGTGCCGTGCGACGTGGCGGTGGACCAGGGCGAGCGCCGGGTGTTCCGCGACTCGCTGGTCGGCGTCGACCACGTGGTGCTGGGTTCGCTCCTGACCGGCTGAGACCCGACGATCAGCGGCGCGGCAGCGGGCAGTCGCCGCACGTCCCGCCGCCGTCGAGCCGGTAGTACAGGCAGCAGCTCCGCCGCCGGAACGCCACCTCGCCGGGGAACGGGATGAACTCGCCCGAGCCCCGCAACGGCGGGTCGGCGAACAGCTCCGCGCCCAGCGCCAGGCAGTCCGCGCCCGTCACGCCGCCGCGGCCGACCGTGCCCAGCGCGCCCGCCGCGGACGACGCCGCGTTGCCCCACAGCAGCCCGCGCGCCACCGGCGTGACCGCGTGGATCGCCTCCACCACCGGCTCCAGCGACTCGGCGACGTCCACGCCCGCGACCGGGTCCTTGAGCCGGACCTGCACCCCGTCCGGGCCGTACCGCCACCACAGGTTGGCCGGGCGGACGTCCGGCGCGACGCCGTCCACGGCGCGCGCGGCGACGACCGGGCTCAGCAGGCGCGCCGTGTAGCCGAGGAAGAACAGCGACGCGGCGACCCGGCGTTCGGCGGTGCGGTAGCGGGCGGCGATCCGGTCGAGCGCGTCGGGCAGCGCGGGACCGCCGTCGAGCAGCGCCTCGCCGTCGTGCCAGCTCTCGTCGGGCCGGCCGAGGTCGAGGGCGAAGAACGGGCTCAGGCCGCGGATCTGCCGCAGGGTGGCCAGGACACGGGCGAACTCGGACACGTGACCTAGTCTGCCGCCGTGGACGCGCTGGGGTGGGGACTGGGCCTCGGGTTGGCCGCGAGCATCAGCCCCGGTCCGCTGTTGGTGCTGGTCGTGACGTCGGCGTTGAGGTCCGGGTGGCGGGCGGGCGTGCTGACGGCCTGCGCGCCGCTGCTGTCGGACGCCGTGGTGGTCGCCGTGACGCTGCTCCTGCTGGACCGCCTGCCGGGGCGGGCGCTGGGCGTGCTCGGCGTGGTCGGGGCGGTGTTCGTGGTGTGGAGCGGTGTGCGGACCGTCCGCGAGGCCCGGGCCGCCTCGCTGACGCCCGACACCTCCGCGACGGGGTTCGGCGGCGACGTCTCGGCGTTGCGGCGGGCGGTGGCGGTGAACCTGCTCAGCCCGCACCCGTGGGTCGCGTGGGCGACCGCGCTAGGGCCGCTGACCATCACGACCTGGCGCGGGTCGGCGGTGGCGGGAGCGGGGTTCCTGGTCGGGTTCTACCTCACGCTGGTCGGCGGCAAGGTGGTGATCGCCCTGCTCGTGGCGCGCGGTCGGCGGCGCCTCCGGGACCCGGGTTACCGGCGGGCGCTGGTGGCCGCCGGAGCGCTGCTGGTGCTGGTCGGCGTGGCGATGGGCGTGGAGTTCGCGGGCCACCTCGCGTAGTTGCACGAGAAGTGATGCACGAGTTATCGTGCACTATGTCGGAACCAGTCTGGGCCGATCTCGGGGCCGCCAAGGCGCTGGCGAACCCGTTGCGGCAGCGCATCCTCCGGGAGCTGGAACTCCTCGGCGAGGCGACGTCGACCGTGCTCGCCGACCGGCTCGGCGTGACCACCGGCGGCACGAGCTACAACCTCCGCGTCCTCGCCAAGCACGGCCTGGTGGAAGAGGCGCCCGAGCGGGCGCGTGGCCGGGAGCGGTGGTGGCGGCACGTCCGCCGGGACGTGCGGTTCGCCCGGCGTGGCGAGCAGGACCCGCGGATGCGGTCCGCCACCGACGAGCTGAACCGGCTCTGGCTCGCCGAGGACCTGGAGATGTTCGCCCGGTTCGAGTCGGCCCGCGCCGAGCTCGGCGAGTGGTCCGACGCCGTGCCCTACTCGCGTGGCTCGATCCGGGTCTCGCTCGACGAGCTCGCGGCCTTCTTCGAGGACTACCTGGCGCTGCTGAAGAAGTACCAGCGCCCCGCCGACCGGACGCCGGCCGGCACGCGAACCGTGCAGACCAGGTTCGTGGCCTTCCCCGACCCGGACACCGACCCCGACCCGGACGCCGACCCGGACCCCGGCCCGGACGCCGTCACCGAAGAAGGAGACGACACCACGCCCACCGCCTAGGAATCCCGGGCCGCCGAGTTGCCGCTCGACGGCCCGGGCAGCGGAAGCCGTCACACCTCGCCCACCGGGCGAGCACCAAGTCACCGCACTTCCACCGTCAGGAGAGCACTTCGTGCTGCCCACGCACAAATCGGCCGTCCTCGCGGCCTTGATCGCCGCCTGCGCGCTGGCACCGGCGCCGGCCTCCGCCGAACCGGCCGCGCCGACCACGACCGAGGTCACCTTCCCCAGCCGCGGCCACACCCTGCACGGCACGGTCGTCGCACCCGCCGATCACTCCGGCGAACGCCCCGCCGTGGTGATCGTCGCCGGGGCGGGCTCCACCCACCGCGACGACTACCGGCGCGAGGCCGAGACCTTCGCGCGGGCGGGGATCACCGCACTCGTCTACGACAAGGCCCCCGGCTACTCGCGGGCGACGAGCACGTTCGCCGACCTGGCCGACGACGCGCTGGCCGGCGTCCGCCTCCTCCGCGGCTCACCGGGCGTGAACCCGTCCCTGGTCGGGCTGTGGGGCCGCAGCCAGGGCGGCTGAGTCGTGCCGCTGGCGGCGTTCAGGTCGGACGACGTCGCGTTCGTCGTCACGGTGGGCGCGAGCGCGATGGACGCCGGGCGCACCCAGCTGTGGAGCAACCGCACGTACCTGGCGCACGCGGGCGTCAGCCCCGCCCTGATCGGGCCGCTCGGCCACAACGCCAGTCGCATGCTCATCGCCGCCGGCCTGTTCGGCGACACGGCGTTCGACCCCGCGACCGCGCTGGCGGACGTGGACCAGCCGTTGCTCGGGGTGTTCGCCGAGCACGACCGCTCGACCGCGCCGGGGGAGAGCCTCACCGCGTTCCGCGAGGCGCTGGACCGCGGCGGCAACGCGCACTACACCCTGCGGGTCGTGCCGGACGCCGACCACACCCTGCGCCGCAGCGCGGACGGCTTCGACCGGGCGCCCGACACGGCGGACTTCGCCACCGGCCACGCCGAGCTGATGACGTCGTGGGTCAACGCCCTCGCCGACGGCCCGCCGCGTCCGCACGCCGACCCGCCGCCGGCGCAGTCCGCGCGCAGCGAGCCCGTCGCGCCGCTCGCCTGGTACGAGTCGCCCTGGCTGCACGTGCTCGCGGTGGTGCTGATGCTGCCGGCGTTCCTGTCCCACCCGGTGGTCACCGCCGTGCGGCGGTGGCGCGGACGTCGGGAACCGGTGCGCCACCCCGTCGGCCCGCTGTCCGCCGCCGGGATCGTCACCGTGCTCGGCGCGCTCGCCTACCTCTTCCGGATCGTCCACACCGGAGCGAACCAGGTCGGGACGACCGTGCTGGGCCGCCCGCTGCCGTGGTTGGCGCTGCAACTCGCCGCCTTCTGCGTCCTGGCCGGGACGGCGCTCACGATCACCAGGTGGCGCACGTTCCCCGCGGCGACCCGGCTGCGCCTCGCGGCGCCGACCGCCGCAGGCGTCGTGTTCCTGCCGTGGGCGGCCTACTGGGGACTGCTGACGGTCTGACGACCGGCGGCGGTCACGGTATGTAGAACGTCATCAGGTCGCCGCGCACCGGCGGGAACAGGGTGTGCATCAGCTCGGCGTTCGGGCCGGGGTAGACGTCGGGGTGTCGCGCGGTCAGCCCCTTGAGGCCGTGCGGTCCGAACAGGAGCGACGGCAGCAGGTCCGGCGCCACGCCCGCGCCGCCCACCGCGCCCGGCGCCTGCATGGTGCCGCCCGGCACGACCGGACCCACCTCGCCCGCCTTGAACGGCAACCGCACGTGCGAGCGGTAGAACGACACCACCGCCTCGCCCTCCGCGTCGGCGAACCCGCCCTCCGCCAGCCGCCGCCCGAACACCGGGCGCAGGTGCTCCAGCACGGCGAGCGGGTCGCCGACGCGGACGTAGTACGACTCCGCCTCCTCCGGCGCGGGCCCCAGGAACGGCTCCAACGCCCCACCGGCCACGGTGCCCGGACGTTCGGTCACCTCCGCGGCCTCGGTCAGCGCGAGCAGAGCGTGCGCGGCGGTGTCGTCGACGGCGGCCACCTCGCACAGCCGCACGCCCTCGTCCGGCGGGGTGGTGCGGCCGGTGGCGACGGGCACGCCGTCGCGTTCCACCAGCCACTGCGTGCTGCCGTCCCGCGCCAGCAGCCACCGCCACAGGGCAGGGGAGTGCGGCATCCTCAGGTCGGCGCGCGCCTGCTCGGCGTCCTGGAGCCGGGTCATCGCGGGGATGTCGTCCGCGCCGGCCTCGCGCAGCGTGAACCCGGCCGCGACGGGGGGACGGCTCGTCACCGGCCGCGCGGGCGGGATCGGGATCGCGTAGGTGTAGCCGAACAGGCGGTAGAAGTACGGGATGCCGAGCATCACCTGCACCAGGTGGCCGCGCGCGGCGGACCGCGCGTGCGCCCAGTCCATCAACGAGCGCACCAGCCCGCGGCCCTCGTAGGCGCGATCGGTCGCGACCAGCTCCACCTGGCCCGCCGGGATCTCCAGCCCGTCCAGCACCAGCGTCTCGTCCAGCAGGGTCGCCGTGGACACCACCTTGTCGCCGTCCACGACGACCGCGCACGCCTCCCAGCCCGCGTCCGGGTCCTCGACCACGAGCCGGTGGTCCACCGCGTCCGCCGGCTCGCCGCGGTCGGTCAGCAGCGCCGCGATCCCGTCCAGGTCCTCCGGCCGTGCCGTCCGCAACACCAGCCCCTCGGTCATCCGGGCAGTGTCGCGAAGACGTCGTGCGTCACGCCATCGGATTTTCGGTGGCGGTGCGGCCCGCGCCGCCGCAGAATCCGCGCATGCCGTGGCTCCCCGCTGACTTCGCCCACCCGACCCGCGTCGCGCTCGACGCCGAACACCACCTGCGCCCCATCCGCGAGTCCGATGTGGACGTCGACTACCCGGCCGTGATGGGTTCGCAGGCCCGCCTGTGGTCGAAGTACGGGGAGAAGTGGGGCTGGCCGCCCGCCCACATGACCCACGAGCAGGACCGCGTGGACCTGGCCCGGCACGAACGGGAGCAGGAAGCGCACAAGTCGTTCAACTACGCGCTGTTCAACGCCGACGAGACCCGGCTGCTCGGCTGCGTCTACATCGACCCCGCGCCGGACACCGAGGCCGACGCGCAGATCTCGTGGTGGGTCGTGGACGAGCACGTGGGCACGGAGCTGGAGGAGGCGCTGGACGCGTTCGTGCCGGAGTGGATCGCCGAGGTGTGGCCTTTCACCCGACCGAGGTACGCGATCTAAGGTCCGTGCGGTGACCCCGCTGACCAAGTGGACCGTCGTCGCGGTCTGCCTCACCGTGCTGGCCGTGCTCGTGCCCTGGGCCCGGTACGGGGACGTCGACGTCGAGCTGTCGCGCCTGCCGTGGTGGTGGGCGTACCTCGGCGCGGCGGTCCTGACGCACGGTTCCGCGCTCGTCCCGGCCCGTGCCGCCGCACCCGTCTCGGGCCTGTTCGCCCTGGTCACGGTCGCGGCGGCGGTGGTCGTCGCGACCGGCTACGACCACGCGGCCGTCCTCTTCGACCACGTCGTCCCGACGGTCGGGCCGCGTCCCGGCCTCGGCGTGGCGTTCGCGGTGGCGTCCGTCGTGGCCCAGGTGGTCGGCCTCCGCGCCGGGGCGCGCGCCGCGCGGCCCGTCCACGCCTGACCGGGGTCCTGCCTGCCTGCGACCGTTCGGGGGATGCGAGGATCAGACCCCGTGAAGACCTTCGACGAGCTGTTCGCCGAGCTGAGCGAACGCGCACGCACCCGCCCTGAGGGCTCCGCCACCGCCGCGGCTCTGGAGGCCGGGGTGCATGCGCAGGGCAAGAAGGTGCTGGAGGAGGCGGGCGAGGTCTGGATCGCCGCGGAGCACGAGTCCGACGAGCGCCTCGCCGAAGAGGTCTCCCAGCTGCTGTACCGCGTGCAGGTGCTGATGCTCGGCCGCGGGCTGACGCTCGAAGACGTGTACAAGCACCTGTGATCCTGGAGGTCGCCGTGCTCGACGTCCGCCCCGGTCTGGAGGCGGACTTCGAGCGGGCGTTCGACGAGGCCCGCCGGCTCATCGCGCGGTCGCCTGGTTTCGGGTCGCTCGACCTGCGGCGTTCGGTCAAACGTCCCGGCCGGTACCTGCTGCTGGTGGAGTGGGAGCGGCTGGAGGACCACACCGTCGGTTTCCGGCAGGGTCCGCTGTACCCGCGCTGGAAGGCGCTGCTGCACCACTTCTACGACCCGTTCCCCGACGTCGAGCACTACCGCCCGCTCTGATGTCCGGGGTGGTCGGCGGGTTCGCGCCGATCTGGGTCCTCACGGCGATCGGGTTCCTCACCGCCCGGACGAACGTGCTGGGGGAGCGCGGCGAGGCCGTGCTCGGCCGGTTCGCGTTCCACCTGGCCATGCCGGCCGTGCTGTTCACCGCGCAGCTGTCCGGAGACCCGGCGAAGCTCGCCAACCGGGGCCTGCTGGCGTTCGTGATCAGCACGTTCGTAGTCGGCGCGGTGGGCGTGGTGGTCCAGTGGAAGGTGTTCCGCCGCTCCCTGCCCGACCAGGCGCTCGGCGCGATGAGCGGCGCGTACGTCAACTCCGGCAACCTGGGCATCCCGGTCGCGGTCGGCGTGCTCGGCGACTCGTCGTTCATGGTGGCCGTGCTGCTGTTCCAGCCGGTCGTGGTGATGCCGCTGGTGCTGGCCGCGGTCGAGGTCGGGTCCGGGCGGAAGGGGTCGGCGCTGCGGACGTTGGCGCTGCTCCCGGTGCGGAACCCGATCATCCTCGCGTCCCTGCTGGGGGTGGCGTGCAGCGCGCTCGGCGTGCGGCTGCCCCGGCTGGTGCTGGAGCCGTTGGAGGCGTTGGGCGCGGCGGGCGTGCCGACCGCGCTCGTGGTGCTCGGCATGTCGCTGAACGCCCGGCGCTCGCCGAACCCCGGCGGGCGGGCCGAGCCGGGCGTGGCGGTGGCGTCCAAGCTGCTCCTGCACCCGCTGGTGACGTTCCTGGCGTGCGTGGCGCTCGACGTCACCGGGCCGCTGCGGCTGGCGGCCGTGCTGTGCGCCGCCCTGCCGACCGCGCAGAACGTGTACGTGCTGGCCAGGCAGTACCGACCGGACGCCCGCCTGCCGCGCGACGCGGTGCTCGTCTCGACCGCGTTGTCGATGGTGACGCTGTCAGTCGTCGCGTTGCTGCTGCAGTAGCCCGACCACCTGGTCGTCGGAGGTCTGGTCGAAGCGCCGGTAGAACCGCCCGACCGCCAGGAAGTCCGTCCTCGGGTGCGGGCACACGACCGCGTCGGCGTCCTCCTCCAAGGCTTGAACGGAGTCCGCCGCGCCCACCGGGACCGCCAGCACCAGCCGGCGCGGGTCCTGCTGCCGCGCCTCACGCAGGGCGGCGCGGGCGGTGACGCCGGTGGCCAGCCCGTCGTCGACGACCACGACGTCCCGGCCGGTCAGCCGGACGGGACCGGTCCGGTACAGCTCCAGCCGCCGTCGCGCCTCACGGCGTTCGGCCGCGCACCGGTCGGCCAGGTCGTCGGAGGTGAGGCCGAGGGTGCGCAGGGCGTGCTCGTCGAAGATCGGGTCGCCCTCGGCGGTGACCGCGCCGACCCCGAACTCCGGGTGGCCGGGCGCCCCGATCTTGCGCGCCACCGCCACCCCCAGCTCCCCGCCGAGCGCCGAGGCGACCTCGAACGCCACCGGCACCCCGCCGCGGGCGAGCCCCAGCACCAGCAGGTCGGTCCACGACTCGTCGGCCAGGGCACGGGCGAGCACCCGGCCGGCGTCGGAACGGTCCGCGAACATCACCCGTCCATGGTGCGCCCCCGACCCGACCCGTGCGACCCCCGTGCGCGGCAGCGCCTGCCCACCTGCGCACCCGACCCGCGGGACCGCCCGGCGCGTGCGACGGTCCGCGGTGCGCGATCGCCCCTGCGCCCCGACCCACGCGCGCGACCCGACCCCTGAGACCGCCGGTGTGCGACCGCCGGTGTGCGACCGTCGGTGTGCGACCGTCGGTGTGCGACCGCCGGTGTGCGACCGCCCGCCTACCGCTCCCGCACGAACAACGACTGCGCGGAACGCCCCACCGGGCCGCGGACGTCGTGCAGGACGCTCGTCGCCACCCCGACACCCGACGGGCCGATCACGGTCTGCGCGTCCAGGGCGAACCACTCGCCGACCGGCTCCCGGTGCAGGTGCACGGTCAGGTCGGTGTTGATGGCGTACCAGGCCCGGATGTCGAGGCGGCTGGACACGCCGCTCGCCGAGTCGGCCACGGTGAACAGGCGTTGCGCCGCGCTCGGCTCCTCGCCCGCGACCACCCGCACCACCGGTCGGGCCCAGATCGTCGCGTCGCCCGGCGCGAAGATCCCGCCGCTGACCGACCGCCACTCCATCGCGGCCAGGTACCCGCCCTGCCAATGCTCCGGGACGGCCATCGGCGGACAGCCGGCCGCGGGTGGCAGGGGCTCGCCCTCGCCCGACGCCACGGCCGCCGTGTCCCCGGCGACGATCCGCCACGCGCGGGCGCGCAGGACCGGACGGCCGGCGTGCGCGAGCTCCGCCGCCAGCAGCTCCACCGAACGGCCCGGCCGCTCCACCGCCGCCGTGACGGTCAGCTCGGCCACCGGCACCGGGCCCAGCACCTCGAACGTCACGCGCGACAGCAGCGCCTCCGGCCGCGGCGCGCACCGCTCCAGCGCCCGCACCAACAGCGCCGACGGCGGCCCCAGGTGCTGGCTCTCGCTGCTCCACGGCCCGGCCGTGTGGCCGGTGGAGGCGAACCGGTCGTCGTCCAGCCGCTCGTAGAACGCGTCCACCCCGTCCGCCCCTAGCGCGTGTTTCAAAGGTGAGGTGATCGGCGGCGTGTCGATGGCCGGAACGTGGCGAGGTCTCCGGTAAGTGGTTTAGCGACCAAGCAAAACCGT
>NZ_JBHTLK010000218.1:0-11573 GCF_042678885.1 Saccharothrix hoggarensis | reverse complement strand
CGCCAACCGCGCCGCCCGCGCCGGTGGCGACCGCGCCGGCACCCGCCGAGCCTCCGGCGAAACCCCCTGCGCCGGCACGAACGTCCCTGCCGCACCCCCGGGCGACGCCGACCACGCGAACTCCGCCCGCATCCGCGTCAACGCCGCCAACTCCGCCCACGACGTGCTGCCACGCCGCCGGAACCGCCGCCGCGCCTGCCCCGCCAACCCCCACGCCGTCACCGGATCGCCCTGCAACAACGCCGCCGCCGCACGCGCCAACTCGGCCTCCGCCAAGTCCTGCCCCACCCGACGCCGCCGCAGCACCACCAGCGCCTCGTCCAGCTGCCGCGCCGCCTCGTCCGCCAACCCCGCGGCCAGCATCACCCGGGCCCGGTCGATCTGCGTGCGCGCCACCAGGTCCGGCGCCAACACCCGGAACACCCGCTCCGCCTGCTCGTGGCACGCCAACGACCGGGGCACGTCACCGGTCAGGTGCGCGATGTCGCCGAGGTTCCCCAGCGCCTTCGCCTTCATCAGCGGCAGGTCGTCCGCCTCCGCCAGGTCGATCGCCCGGAGCACGTCCCGCTCCGCCGCCTCCGGCAGCCCGAACGCGATGTGCGTCAACCCGCGGTTCACCAGCGCCGTCGCCAACGTCGCCGTGCCCACCGCCCCCGACGCCCGGCCGTCCTCCAGCTGCCGCACCGACTCGTCGTACAGCGCGATGGCCTCCGCCGTCCGCCCCGCGCGGTGCAGGATCAACGCCTGCTGGTCCTTCACGATCGCCCGCAACCCCACCGCGTCCGGGCCCTCGGGCAACGTCGACACCAGCTCACCCGCCGTCCGCAGGTGCGCCAGACCGTCCTCCACCGACCCCGTCTCGGCCTCCCCGTACGACAGGGTGATCAGGATCCGGATGCGGACCGTGGTCGCTTCGACGCCCGCCGATATCACGGGCAGTGCACCAAGTGCACGGCGCAACAACGTCACGGCATCCGCCGGACGACCCGCCGACGCCGCCCGATAAGCCTGTTTGTGCAGGCCGGAGGCTACTTCGACACCACTGGGAACGGACGGTGACAGCGGCAGGGCAGCACGAGAGGCGGACACGTCCCTATGCCAGCACACAGAACGTGTCCGAGAAGCCGTCTTGTGGAGGTTATGGCTGAGCCGAACGGGTTACTCTCCGTGAGTTCACCGTTGATCAACCGACCGTGACGAGCCCGTCCGCCCTCACAACATGATCGTCGGCGTCACGACCGTCCGACCGGGCTCACCCCGCGAGTTCACCAGGTGCACCACGATCTGCGTCGTCCCGGCCGGCACGTCCGACAGCACGAAGCGGCCACCGTCGTCCGCCTTCGTCGTGCTCGACGCGTGCTCGGCCACCCGCACCTCGACCGTGTGCTCACCGGCCGGCACCAGCCAGCCGTCGATGCGGTGCCGGGCGCCCGTGGACGTGAAGTTCACCATCAACGTCAGGTTGTCCACCGTGAACGTGATGGTCCCCGGGCTGCCGCCACGCACGCCCGCGAACGAGCCCGCGCGCTCCCAGCGGGCCACCTCGACGTCCAGGTTCTCCAAAGCCACCGCGAACTGGATGCGTTCGACGAGCCCCGGCGGGGGCGCGTCCAACTCGTACACCAGGCGGTTCAGTTCCGTGAGGACAGCGGTGTCCTCTTGGCCTCTGCGGTCATCGCGCGGGTCGATGTCGTTCACCGCGATCCTCCTTCCGCGTCGAGATGTGTGCGCAACGTGGTCAAGCACCGGCCCCTGGTCGGGCCGATGCTGCCGCGTGGCATGGACAGTGCTTCGGCGACCGCGCGGTACTCCGCCCGGCCGGCCAGCACGGTGAGCCGCAGCAGTTCCTGGCACTTCTGCGACAACCGGCCGAACGCCCGCCACAACCGGTGGTCCCGGTCGGTGACCAGGGCGGCGTCCTCCGGCAGGCCGTGCTCGCTTTCCAGTTGTTCCGCCAGCTCGTCGGTCAGCGCGGCTTCCCTCCGGGCGGGCGTCCAGGTGCGCTGCGCCTCGCGGCGCGTCGCCACGACGAGCCACCCGGCCAACGCGCGCGGCTCGACCAACCGGTCGAGGTGGCGCAACAGCGCGAGCCAGACCGTCTGCACCACGTCCTCCGCGGTGCTGCGGTCCAGCCCGTGTCCTCGTGCGACGTGCCACACCAGCGGTGTCAGGTCGGCGACCAGGACGTCCAGCGCCCTGCGGTCGCCGTCGCGCGCGGCGACGACGCAAGCCGCGTGCCGGTCCGTGCCGTCAAGCCCCTCCCACGGTGGGCGCTCACCGGCCGTGCGCAGTTCTCCCACGTCGTCACCTCCTTCTCGGCGTCCCCCAGCCGGAGCTGATCGTCACACACCACCTGGTCAGTCGCGGCGGCGGTCCGCGATGCCCCCCTCGCACCGCGGACCGCCTCCCCCCTCACTGCGGGTGACTCCCGGTCGGCACCCCTCGAAGCCGACCGACCGCCACCTCGTCCCCCAGAGCTTTCAGTTGGTGCTGACCTGCGTGCCGGTGACGTCCACCGGGACGCTGTGCGTCTGGTGGTGGCCGGTCGGCGTGGCCGGCGGCGTGTCGCCGACCAGCGGGTCTTCCTTCACCTTGACCAGGTCGGTCACGGCGTTGGTCGGGGCGGCGGGCTCGACGGTCAGCACTTCGGTGCCGTCGAGCGCCGCCCCCACGTCCACGGGTTCGAGCTCGTCGACGCCAGGCGGAGTGGCGTTCATCGCGGGCCTCCTCAGTCGGGGTTGAGGATCGGTCATCAGATAAGGAGTGAGTAGTTCTACGCTGGATACATCGAGCGCTGTTCACATTTGACGCTTACCTCCTGTCAACCCATAATCGCAGCTCAGACCTCTTTTTGCTCTCCTCATCGCGTCCCTCCGGGCCGCCCGCCCTCCGCCTCCGCCTCGAACCGGTGACGTGCTTCAAGATCACCCGGACGAAGTAACCGGGCCGTCGTCCGGCAACGATTCGGCCCGCGAGAACGTTGCCGGGATGGAAGGAGGCGGCGCACGGCGGAGCACCCTGGAGACCAGAGGTGCATGCGCGGACGCCTGCCCATGCGACGTGGCCGTCGGTATGGTCTAGACCATGCTTGAGGTTATCGCGTTGGACGCCGTTGACGCTGTCGCTGCCCAAGAAGGTGGCGCGGACCGGGTTGAGCTCGCGGTCGACATGGGGGCCGACGGGCTGACGCCCCCGGTTGCCGTGCTGCGGGACGTCCTGTCCGCCACCGACCTCCCGGTGCGGGTCATGTTGCGGGACGGGCCGGGGTTCGCGCCCCGCGACCTCGACGGGCTGCGGCGCGACGCCGCGGTGTTGCGGGAGGCCGGGGCGGGCGCGTTCGTGTTCGGGTTCCTCGACGGCGACGGGCGGGTGGACGTGGCGGCGTGCGCCGCGCTCGCCGCCGAGGTCGAGGAATGCGCCTGGACGTTCCACCGGGCACTGGACAACTCGGCCGACCCCGAGGCCGCGTGGGCGGTGGTGGGGGAGTTGGGGTGCGACACCGTGCTGGCCGCCGGCAGCCCGCGCGGGGTGGCGGACGGGTTCCCGGCGTTGGAGCGGTTGGCGGGCCGGCAGGCGGCGACGGCCCTGTTGGTCGGCGGCGGGCTGAAGGCGGAGCACGTGCCGCGGCTGAAGTCCTTCGGCGTCACCGGGTTCCACGTCGGCGGCGCGGTGCGGCCGGGCGGGTGGGGCGCGCCGGTGTCCGCCGACGCCGTGCGCGGCTGGGTCCGGCTCGTCCAGGACCCGGTGCGCTGAGGGCAATCCGGCTCCCGTCGCAATCTGGTCTAGACCGCTTGCCGACCCGGCATTAGCATCCCCGTTGCTTCCCGTGAAATACGCGTTGCGTATGGCGCAACGACGATACAGCGGAAGGGTGGGCGAGGATGCGGTTCGTAGTGGCAGCAGCCGTGGGCGCCGTCGTGCTGGCCGGGTGCGCCCCGGTCCAGTCCGGCTCGGCCCCCGCCGGCGGTGACGAGCAGACCGGCCGGCTCCGGGTCTGGCTGTTCGACGAGGTCAACCGGGGCCCGAAGGAAGCGGTCGTCAAGGAGGCGGTCACCGAGTTCCAGGCCGCGCACCAGGGCGTCACCGTGGACGTCCAGTACATCCAGGTCCAGACCCGCGCCGAGCGGTTCAAGGCCGCCTTCAGCGACCCCGAGAGCGCCCCCGACGTCGCCGAGTTCGGCAACACCGACCTGGCCGGCTACGTCGCGGGCGGCGGGTTCGCCGAGCTCGACCTCAACCAGTGGCCCGACGCGAAGGACCTCCTGCCCGCCGTCCTCGACACGGGCAAGGTGGACGGCAAGGTCTACGGCGTCCCCTGGTACGTCGGCGTCCGCGCCCTCTACTACCGCACCGACGTCTTCCAGGAGCTGAACCTCCAGCCCCCGACGAAGCTGGACGAGATCGCCCCGCTCGCCCGGCGGATCCGCGCCGCCAAGCCGGACCTGCTCGGCATCTCCGCCGGCGGCAAGTACACCTACGGCGCGATGCCGTTCGTCTGGGCCAACGGCGGCGAGATCGCCCGCAAGGACGGCGACAAGTACGTCTCCGCGATCGACAGCCCGGAGTCGAAAGCGGGCCTGCGCCAGTACACCGAGCTCATCGCGGACGACATCTGCCCGCCCGCCCAGTGCGCGGGCAACGGCGGCGACGCGAGCGTCGAGGCGTTCCGCGCCGGCAAGGCGGCGATGGTCGTGGGCGGTGACTTCAACCGCAAGTCGGTCGACGCGTCCAGCGCCGCGGGCAAGTACGCGGTCGTGCCGCTGCCGGGCAAGAACGCCGGTGACATCGCGCCGGCGTTCGCGGGCGGCAACCTGCTCGGCGTGCTGAAGGGCAGCGAGCGCAAGACCCTCGCCACCGAGTTCGTGCGGCTGCTGGGCGGCAAGGCGTACCAGCGGAAGATGTTCGACGCGATGGGCAACCTGCCGACGTTCGGCGACGTCCAGGACGAGGTCGCGAAGGCGAACCCGGTGCTGGAGCCGTTCATCAAGACCCTGGACGCGGGCACGCGGTTCGTGCCGGTCACCCCGGACTGGGCCAAGATCGACGCGCAGGCCGTGCTGCCGACGTTGTTGCAGCAGGTCGCGGCCGGCGGGGAAGACCTCGACCGGGCGGCGGCGCAAGCGGCCCAGCAGATGAACGCCGCCTTCGGCTCATGATGCCCGCGCGGAGGGGCGACGGGCGGGTCGCGTTCACCTACCTCGCGCCCGCCCTGCTGGTGCTGGTCGGGCTGATGGGCTACCCGATCTACCAGCTCGTCGTGATCTCCCTGTTCGACTACGGCCAGGAGCAGGTCAGCGGCGGGGCGCCGCTGACCTTCCTGGGGCTGGGCAACTACGCCGACCTGCTCCGGGACGCCCGGTTCTGGGCCGTGCTCGGGCAGACGGTCGCGTTCGCGGCGGTGTGCGTGGTGGGCACGCTGCTCGTGGGCACGGCGCTGGCGGTGCTGGTCACGAGGGTCCGCACGTGGGCGCGGATGGCGTTGTTCCTGGCCGCGCTGGGCGCGTGGGCGACGCCCGCCGTGGCCGGGTCGACGATCTGGCTGTTCCTGTTCGACGCCAACTTCGGGTTCGCCAACGAGCTGCTGGGCACCACCGGGTTCTCCTGGACCTACGACAAGTGGGTGGCGTTCGGGCTGGTCGCGGCGCAGGTGATCTGGTGCTCGTTCCCGTTCGTCATGGTGACGCTCTACGCGGGCATCAAGGCGATCCCGGGCGAGGTGCTGGAGGCCGCCGCGCTGGACGGCGCGAGCACCGCGAAGGCGGCGACGACGGTGATCCTGCCGCTGCTGCGGCCGCTGCTGATCGTCGTCACGATCCAGTCGATCATCTGGGACTTCAAGGTGTTCACCCAGATCTACATCATGACCAACGGCGGCGGCATCGCCGGGCGGAACCTCGTGCTCAACGTCTACGCGTACCAGCAGGCGTTCGCCGCCTCGGAGTACGGGCTGGGCGCGAGCATCGGCGTGGTGACGACGGTGCTGCTGCTGATCGTCACCGTCGGCTACCTGCGGGCGCTGCGGCGGAGCGGGGAGGTCCTGTGAGCCCGACCGGACGGCGGGGCAGGCGGAGCGGGCGGTGGGCGGCGGAGGCCGTCACGGTCGCCGTCGCGGCGGTGGTGGCGTTCCCGCTGTACTGGATGGTGCTGACGGCGTTGAAGCCGGAGGCGGAGGTGATCTCGGCCGACCCGCGGCCGTGGACGCTGGCGCCGACGTTCGACAGCTTCGTCCGCGCCCTGACCGTGCAGAGCTTCGGCCGGTACCTGCTGAACAGCGTCGTGGTGGCGGTCGCGGTGGTGCTGCTGAGCCTGCTGCTGTCGTTCCTGGCGGCCACCGCGCTGACCCGGTTCCGGTTCCGCAGCCGCACCACGTTGCTGGTCATGCTGCTGGTGGTGCAGATGGTGCCGGTGGAGGCGCTGACCATCCCGCTGTTCTTCGTGATGCAGTCGGTGCGGGACGTGGCGCCGGTGTTCGGGCTCAACCACCTGGGCTCGCTGGTGCTGGTGCACCTCGCGTTCAGCCTGCCGTTCGCGATCTGGATGCTGCGCGGGTTCGTCGCGGCGGTGCCGGTGGAGCTGGAGGAGGCGGCGACGCTCGACGGCGCGTCGCGGTTCCGGTTCCTGTGGCAGGTGTTGTTCCCGTTGGTGGCGCCTGGTTTGGTGGCGACGAGCGTGTTGTCGTTCATCCACGCGTGGAACGACTTCCTGTTCGCCAAGACGTTCATCATCTCGGCGGCGGAGAACCAGACGTTGCCGCTCGCGTTGCAGGTGTTCGTGAAACCCGACCAGAACGACTGGGGTGCGATCATGGCCGGTTCGACGTTGATGACGATCCCGGTGCTGGTGTTCTTCGTGCTGGTGCAGCGGCGGCTGGTCGCGGGCCTGGCCGGGGCGGTGAAGTCGTGATCCTGCCCCGTCCGGTGTCGTTCCGCCGCGGCGCCGGCGAGGTGCCGTTCGACGGCGCGTTCGAGGTCGAGCGGGTGGCCGGCCCCGCCGAGGGCTACCGGCTGTCGGTGACGTCCGACGGCGTGCGCGTGCAGGCGTCCGACGACGCCGGCGAGTTCTACGCCCGGCAGACGTTGCGGCAGCTCAGCGGGCCGGACGCGTTCCGCGCCGTGCCGCCGGGGGCCGTCACGCTGCCGGTGTGCGCGATCGAGGACCACCCGCGGTTCGCGTGGCGGGGCGTGATGCTGGACGTGGCGCGGCACTTCCTGCCCAAGCACGACCTGCTGCGGTACGTCGACCTGCTGGCCGTGCACAAGCTGAACGTCCTGCACCTGCACCTCACCGACGACCAGGGCTGGCGGTTCGAGTCGCGGCGCTTCCCGCGGCTGCACGAGGTCGGCGGGTGGCGGCCGGACTCGCGGTTCGGCGACCGGCGGTCCGGCGGGATGGCCGGGCGTCCCCACGGCGGCTACTACACCCAGGACGACCTGCGGGAAGTCGTCGCGTACGCGGCGGCACGGCACATCACCGTGGTGCCGGAGATCGACGTGCCGGGGCACAGCCGGGCGGCCGTCGCCGCGTACCCGGAGCTGGGCACGTCACCGGGCGGGGTGTGGACCGACTGGGGCGTCAACCCCGCCGTGCTGAAGGCCGACGAGTCCACTGTGGACTTCTTCCGGCAGGTGTTCGACGAGCTGCTGGACGTGTTCCCGTCCGAGGTGGTCGGGCTCGGCGGCGACGAGGCGGAGGGCGGCGACGGCCGGTTCGTCCGCCGCGTCGCCCAGCACCTGCACCAGCGCGGGCGGCGGCCGTTCGGCTGGGACGAGGTGCTGGCCGTCGGCCCCCTGCCCGCCCGGACGGTGATCGCGTCGTGGCGCGGCGAGCAGCCCGGCCTGACCGCGCTGGACCGCGGCCACGACGTGGTGATGTGCCCGGAGGAGCACGTCTACCTGGACTACCGGCAGTCCGACCACCCGGACGAGCCGATCCCCGTCGGCACCGTCACGACCCTCGCGGACGTGTACCGGTACGAGCCGGCGGCGGCGGACCGGGTGCTGGGGGCGCAGGCGAACCTGTGGACCGAGCACCTCGACTCGCCGCGGCGGCTCGACTACGCCGCCTTCCCCCGGCTGAGCGCGTTCGCCGAGGTCGTGTGGAGCCCGCCCGAGCGCGACGAGGCGGAGTTCCTGGCCCGGCTGGCCGAGCACCACCTGCCGCGGCTCGACGCGCTCGGCGTCGAGTACCGCCCCCTCGACGGTCCCCGGCCGTGGCAGGCGCTCCCGGGCGTGCCGGGCTTCCCGCGGTGAGGGTCGGCGGCACTCCGGCGCTCACCCTCCGGCGCTCACCCTCCGGCGCTCACCCTCCGGCGCTCACCCTCCGGCGCTCAGCCTCGGGCGCTCAGTCCTCTTCGGGCATGATGAACCACGCCGCGATGTAGAAGACGGCGCCGGCGCCGAACCCGAAGAGGGTGGCGGCGACGAGCAGGATGCGCAGCAGCGCCGCGTCCACGCCGATCAGCTTGGCGACGCCGCCGCAGACGCCCGCGACCATCTTGTCGTTCCGGCTGCGGCGGAGCTTCTTGACCTTGTCGGTGGCTTCGGTGAGCACGTCGTTCGTCATGGCTCAAGAGTGCTCTGCCAGGCGCTTCAGGGCATCGGGGGCGCACCCTGACTTCACCCGGACCCCCGGTCTCAGGGTGGCACGACTCCCGGGGTGTCACGACGCTCAGGGTGTCACGGCTCTCGGGGGTGTCACGACTGCCGCGGTGCCACGACGACCTTGCCCCTGAGGTCGCCCGCTTCGGCCCGGCGGTGCAGTTCGGGGAGGTCGGCGAGGCCGTGCCGCTCGGACACGTCGAGCGCGACCACGCCCCGGTCGACCAACGCCACCAACGCGGTGAGCTGGGACGGGTCGAAGCGGGTGACGACGTGGGCGTCGGGGGCGTCGCTCCTGGTCGCCGAGACGACGACGTCGCCCAGCCGGGCCACCTCGGCGTCGGCGACCAGGTTCAGCACGACGTCGAACCGCCCCGACGGGCCGTGGCCGACGACGTCGTCCGCGCCCAGCCGTCGCACGGCGTCGGCACTGCGCGGGGACGCGGTGGCGGTGACGTGCGCGCCCGCGTGCTTGGCCAGCTGCACCGCGAACCCGCCGATCCCGCCGCCCGCGCCGTTGACGAGGACCCGTTGTCCCGCTTGCACTTCCGCGTGCTCGAACACCATCTGCCACGCGGTCAGGCCGGCCAGGGGGAGGGCGGCGGCGTCGGGCAGCGGGACGGCGCGCGGGGCGGGGACGAGCCGGTCGGCGGTGGTGACGGCGTACTCGGCGGCCGCGCCGTCGATCCAGCCGATCACGGGCTCGCCGTCGACCGTGCCGGCCACGTCCCAGCCGAGCGTGCGCGGCAGGGGGAGCGGGAAGATCCCCGCCCGCACCGCCACCTCGGTGGGGTTGAACGACGTGGCCGCCACCTCCACCAGCACCTCGCCCGGCCCCGGTCGGGGGATCGGGATGTCCTCGACCACGATCACCCGCGGGTCGCCGTACTCATGAATCCGTGCGCTCTTCACCTGATCACCGTAGGAAGCCGCACCGAGACGATCCATGCTTGGACGTCCGCTGTTCATGTTCAATCGTCTTGTGGACGTGCTGAGCGACGTGGTCGCGGTGATGCGGACGGGACGGCCCGTCGCTGCACGGGTGGCGTGGGAGGCTCCGTGGGCGCGGCGGTTCGAGCCGGTGCCGGGAGCGTCCGGGTTCCAGGTCGTGCTGGAGGGCTCGTGCTGGCTCCTGCGCGACCACGCCGACCCGGTCGAGCTGCACGCGGGTGACGTCGTGTTCCTGCCCGACGGCCGGGGCCACACGCTCGCGGACAGCCCGGCGACCCCGTTGGCGGAAGAGGCGCACGACCCGGACCTCGCCGCACACCCCGCGCCCGCCAACCCGACCACCGTCACGGTGTGCGGCGCGTACGAGCTGGCGCACGTCCACCCGCTGCTCCGCGACCTGCCGGACACCGTGCTCGTGTCCGGCCCGGAGCTGCACGCCGCCGTCACCCTCCTCGCCGGCGAGCTGGACCACCCGCGCCTCGGCTCGGACGCCCTGGTGCCGTCGCTGCTCGACACGCTCCTCGTCTACCTGCTGCGCACGTGGTTCACCGGTTCGCCGCACACCACCGGCTGGGCGGCGGCGCTGAACGACCCCGTCACCGCGACCGCCCTGCACCACATCCACCGCGACCCGGCGCACCCGTGGACGGTCGCGAAGCTCGCCGCCACCGCCGGCCTGTCGCGCGCCCCGTTCGCCCGGCGGTTCACCGCGCTCGTCGGCCAACCGCCGCTGACGTACCTGACGTGGTGGCGCATGACCACCGCCGCCCGCCTCCTGAAGGACACCGACGCGCCCCTGTCGACCATCGCCGCGCGGGTCGGCTACACGTCGGAGTTCGCCTTCGCCGCCGCGTTCAAGCGGGCGCGCGGAACGGCGCCCGGCCGCTATCGCCGCCTACCCTCGGAGACGTGACCCCCGAGGAGCTCGCCGGAGAGCTGGACCGCGTCGGCTACCTGCCCGACGCGGGCATCGCGACCGCGGCGTTCCTGGCGCTGCGGATGCACCGCCCGCTGTTCTGCGAGGGCGAGCCGGGCACCGGCAAGACGTCCCTCGCCGTGGCCCTGGCGCAGGCCCTCGACCTGCCGCTGATCCGCCTCCAGTGCCACGAGGGCATCGACGCCACCCAGGCCCTCTACGACTGGGACTTCCCCCGCCAGCTGCTGCACCTGCGCGCGCTCGAAGCGGCCGGGCCGGTGGACGCCGAGGCCGCCGAGGCGTCGCTGTACACGCGCCGCTTCCTCCTGGCCCGTCCGCTGCTCCAGGCGTTGGAGGACGCGCCGTGCGTGCTGCTGGTGGACGAGGTGGACCGGGCGGACGACGAGTTCGAGGCGTTCCTGCTGGAGGTGCTGGGCGAGAACTCGGTGACGATCCCCGAGCTGGGCCGGATCGCCGCCGCCACCCCACCGCTGGTCGTGCTCACGTCCAACCGCACCCGGGAGGTGCACGACGCCCTCAAGCGCCGCTGCCTCTACCACTGGCTGGAGCACCCGGACCTGGCCCGCGAGGTCGCCATCCTGCGCCGCCGCCTGCCGGGCGTCACGGAACGCCTCGCGCACCAGGTCGCGTCAGCCGTGCGGCGGTTGCGGGACCTCGACCTGCTCAAGCCGCCCGGCGTCGCCGAGTCACTCGACTGGGCGGAAGCGCTGCTCACCCTGGGCCGCACGGAACTGGACGCGGACACGGCGGCGACCACGCTCGGTGCCGTCCTGAAGTACCGGGAGGACGCCCAGCGCGCCCTTTCGGCCGGTGTGCTGACCGACGTGATCGGGAGCACAATCGTGGGATGACCGGAGGCGGCGCGTCGACCGGGCTCGTGGGGTTCGCCCGCGCGCTCCGGCACGGCGGCGTCGCGTGCGGGCCCGAGCGGGTGCAGGCGTTCGTCGCCGCGACGGCCCACGTGGACCTGGCGCGGCGCGACCAGGTCTACTGGGCGGGTCGGGTGACGTTGTGCGCCGAGCCCGACGACCTGCCCCGGTACGACGCGGCGTTCGCGGCGTGGTTCGGCGGGGCGCCCCCGCCGGCTC
>NZ_JBHTLK010000217.1:0-11618 GCF_042678885.1 Saccharothrix hoggarensis | reverse complement strand
CGCGCTGGCCCGCGTGACCGCGGTGCTCGCCGCGTACGGGGTGGACCTGACCAGCCCGTTCGCCGCCGCCCACCTGCAACCGCCGCCGCTGGCCGTGGCCGTCGCGGCCGACGCGCTGGCGAGCGCGGGCAACGCGTCCCTCGACACGTACGACTCCGGACCGGCGGCGCTCGCGGTGGAGCGGTGGGTGGTGGCGGCGCTGGCGCGGCTGGCCGGGTTCGGCGCGGACGCCGACGGCGTGTTCACGCCCGGCGGCACGCTGTCCAACCTGACGGCGCTGCTGCTGGCCAGGGACGCGGCGGCGGCCCGGCGCAGCCTCGACGTGCGGTCCGACGGCGTGGCCGCGTTACCCGAGCCCGCGGTGTTCTGCTCGGAGCTCGCGCACTTCTCCGTCCAGCGGGCGTGCGCGGCCCTGGGGATCGGCGAGCACGCCGTGCGGCCCGTGTCGGTGGACGCGCACCGGCGGATGCGGCCGGACGCGCTGGCGGCGATGCTGCGGGCGGGCGGCACGCCGGTCGCGGTCGTGGCGACGGCCGGCACCACCGACTTCGGCTCGGTCGACCCGTTGGCGGAGGTCGCCGCGATCGCCCGCGACCACGGTGCGTGGCTGCACGTCGACGCGGCCTACGGGTTCGGCGCGTTGTTCTCGGCCAAGCTCGCCGGGCTGGTGGACGGCCTGGCGCTGGCCGACTCCGTCACGGCGGACCTGCACAAGATCGGCTGGCAGCCGGCGGCGGCGAGCGTGTTGCTGGTGCGGTCGGCGTCGGCGTTCGGGCCGTTGGAGCGGTCGGTGGCCTACCTGAACCCGGAGGACGACCGGGCCGAGGGCTACGACGGCACGCTGGGCCGCACGGTGCAGACGACGCGTCGGCCGGACGCGGTGAAGGTGGCCGCGACGCTGCTCGCGCTGGGCCGGGCCGGTCTGGGCGCGCTGGTGGACCGGTGCCACGAGCTGGCCGGGCACGCCGCCGCGCTGATCGCCGCCGACCCGTCGTTCGAGCTGGTGGGCGGTGCGACGTTGACCACGGTGGTGTTCCGGTACCGGCCGGCCGACGAGGCGCGCAGCGACGAGGTGAACGCGCGGCTGCGGCGGGCGTTGCTGCGGGCGGGCGAGGCGTTGATCGGGCGCACCGAGGTGGACAAGGCGACGTGCCTGAAGTTGACCCTGCTGAACCCGGACACCCGGGAGGCGGACCTGGTGGCGCTGCTGGCGCTGGTCCGCGCGGCCGGATCGGCCGCGGAACGCTTGGTGGAGGGAGCGGCATGAAGGCGGAGGACCCGTTGGGGGGCGACCCCCGGTCGACCGCGGCGCACGCCCACCTGGAGGCGTTGTTGCGCTGCTGGGTGCGGGAGCGGAACGTGCCGGTGGGTGGTGGTTCGGGCGATGCCGGCGGCTCGGGCGGTGGCGGTGGTTCGGCCGGCTCGGGCGGTGGCGGTGGTTCGGCCGGTCCGAGCGGTGCGCGCGGTGCCGGTGGTGCGGGCGGTCGGGTGCGGATCGACGTGCTCGGGCTGCCGCTGGAGGCGGAGGTGCGGTACGCGTCGCCGACCGGGTGGCACCGGTTCGGGCCGGTGACGCTCGCCGGTCGTCCGGCGGACCCGGTGGTGGCGGTGGCGCTGGTCGGCGCGGAGTTGGCGAACCAGGCGGCGGCCGACCAGGCCGGACCCGACGAGGCAGGACCCGACGAGGCAGGACCCGACGAGGCAGGCACGGACCGGGCAGGCACGGACCGGGCGGACTCGGCACCGGCGGTCGCGGACCTGGTGGAGCGGACCGCGGAGTCCGTGCGGCGGGTGGCGGAGTTCGTCGCCTTCCGGCGGCGGGAGCCGGTGGGGCCGGCGGACCGGTTCCTCGACAGCGAGCAGCGGTTGCTGCTCGGGCACCTGCACCACCCCGCCCCGAAGAGCCGGGACGGGCTGTCCGACGCCGACAACGCCCGGTACGCGCCGGAGCTGCGCGGGTCGTTCCCGCTGTTCTGGTTCTCGGCCGCGGAGGAGGTCGTGTCGCACGGCTCGGTCGCCGGGCCGGACGCCGTCACGTTGATGTCCACGCTGGCCGGGCGCGCGCCGGAACGCGGACGGGTGCTCGTGCCCGCGCACCCGTGGCAGGCGCACGACCTGCTGCGCCGGCCCCGCATCGCGTCGCTGATCTCGCGCGGGCTGCTGGAGCCGCTCGGCGAGTTCGGCCCGGCCTGGTCGCCGACGTCGAGCCTGCGCACGGTGTACCGGACCGGCGCGCCGGTGATGCTGAAGCTGTCGCTCGGCCTGCGGATCACCAACTCGCGCCGCGAGTCGACCGCGACGGAGCTGCGCCGCGGCTCCGAGGTCCACCTGCTGCTGGAGTCGGGCTACGCGGCCGGGACGGAGAAGGCGCACCCCGAGTTCAGCGTCGTCCGCGACCCGGCGTGGCTCGCGGTGGACGAGGGCGGCGACGTGACCGGGCTGGACGTGGCCGTGCGCGAGGTCCCCGACGACCTCGGCGACTCCCGCTGCCTGGCCGGCATGGTCGCGCCGCGGCCCGGCATCGGGCGCTCGCTGCTAGGCGAGCTCGTGCTGCGCCTGAACGCCGCCGAGTGGGTGGCCGACTACACCGACCGGGTGCTCGTGCCGATGCTGCGCCTGTACGCGGAGACCGGCATCGGGCTGGAGGCCCACCAGCAGAACACGCTGGTGCGGCTCGACCCGGCGGGCCGGGTGGTCGGCGGGCGGTACCGGGACAACCAGGGCTACTACCTGGCGTCGTCGCACCTGCCCGCGGTGCTGGACCGGCTCGGCGTGGCCGAGTCGACGCTGGCGGTGGTGGACGACGCGGTGGTGGACGACCGGCTCACCTACTACCTGCTGCGCAACCAGGCGTTGGCGGTGATCGGCTGCCTGGGCGTGGAGGGGCTGGCCGACGAGCGGGACCTGCTGGGCGTGATGGCGTCACGGCTGGAGGCGGCGCTGCCGGCGCTGGCCGAGGCCGGTCCGGACGGCGACCGGCTGGCCCGGCGGTGGCTCACCGCGGACCTGCTGCCGTGCAAGGCGAACCTGCTGACCCGGCTCGCGGGCATCGACGAGGTGCTGGCGCCGCTGGACGCCCAGTCGGTGTACTTCGACGCCCCCAACCCGTTGCGGGAGGGCAGGTGCGCCCGGTGACCCACCTCGACGACTACCGGCCGGCCGACGACCTGTCCGGCGTGCCCGGTCCCCCGCTGCCCGTGCTGACGGACGGCTGGCACGCCCGCGCCGTCGACCCCGACAGCCGCGACCTCGACGTGGTGCACCGCTGGATGCAGGCGCCGCACGTGGCCGCGTTCTGGCACCAGGCGTGGCCGCGCGACCAGTGGGAGGCGGAGCTGCGCCGCCAGCGCGGGGGCAGGCACTCGCTGCCGGTGCTGGTCAGCAAGCGCGACGACCCCGTGATCTACCTGGAGGTGTACCGGGCGGCGCGGGACGTCGTCGCCGAGGTCTACCCGGCCCGCGCGCACGACCTCGGGCTGCACGTCGCCGTCGGCGACCTGGGGATGACCGACCGCGGGCTGGTCCGCACGCTGCTGCCGGTGCTGACCAAGGCCCTGTTCGACGCCGACCCGCACTGCACGCGGGTGCTGCTGGAGCCGGACGTGCGCAACCGGCGGGCGATCGCGTCGTTCCGGGCGGGCGGGTTCGAGCCGGTGGGCGAGGTGCTGCTGCCGGACAAGGTGGCGTTGCTGATGGTGCGGACCCGATGACCGCCGCCGGGCCGGTCGCGGACGTGGTGGCGATCGGGTGCGGCCCGTTCAACCTCGGGCTGGCCGCCCTCGCGTCCACTGTGGACGACCTGGACGTGGTGGTGCTGGAGGCGCGGCCGGAGTTGCGCTGGCACAGCGGGGTGATGTTCCCCGACGCCGTGCTCCAGGTCAGCTTCCTGGCCGACCTGGTCACGCTGGTCGACCCGACGCACCCGCTGTCGTTCCTGGCCTACCTGCGGGACGCGGACCGGCTGTACCCGTTCTACGTGCGCGAGCGGTTCCACCCGACGCGGAGCGAGTACGAGGACTACCTGCGGTGGGCGGCGGCCCGGCTGCCGGTGCGGTTCTCGCACCCGGTGACGTCGGCGCGGTGGGACGGCGACCGGTTCGTGGTGTCCGGCGAGCGGTTCGAGGTGGCGGCCCGGCACCTGGTGCTCGGGGTCGGGACCACGCCGTCGGTGCCGCCCGCGCTGGCCGGGCTCGGCGACCGGGTCGTGCACACCGCCGACTACCTGCACCGGACCGCGTCGGCCGACCGGGTGACCGTGGTGGGCTCCGGGCAGTCGGGCGCGGAGGTGGTGCTGGACCTGTTGCGGCGCAACCTGTCCGGCGGGCCGGCGGTGACGTGGCTGACCCGCACGCCGGTGTTCGCGCCGCTCGACTACACGAAGCTCGTGCTGGAGATGACCACCCCGTCGTACGTGCGGCACTTCCACTCGTTGCCGCAGGAGCGGCGGGACGCGGTGCGGGCCGAGCACTGGCGGCACTACCGGGCGATCTCGGCGGAGACGCTGGAGGAGCTGCACGACCTGCTGTACCGGCGGGAGTGGGAGCACGGGCTCGCGCCGGTCGAGCTGCGGCCCGGCGTCACCGTGGAGTCGGCCGCCGCGGACTCCGGCGAGGTGGTGCTGACGTGCGTGCACCGCGACACCGGGCGGACGTTCCGCCATCACACCGACCTGGTCGTCGCGGCGACGGGGTACCGGCAGGCGCCGACGCCGTTCCTCGCGCCGCTGGAACCGCTGGTGCGCCGCGATCCCCAGGGCCGGTACGTCGTCGCGCTCGACCACTCGATCTCGCTGGACCCGTCGGTCACCGGACGGGTGTTCGTCGCCAACGCGGACCTGCACAGCCACGGCGTCGCCGCGCCCGACCTCGGCATCGGGGCGGTGCGCAACGCGACCATCGTCAACGCGGTGACCGGCCGCGAGGTGTACCCGCTGCCGAAGCACACCGCGTACACGAGCTTCGGCGCCCCGAACGACGAGGCAACCGGGAGACGACGGTGACCGACCTGTGGCGCGAGTGCTCGGCGGCGTTGCTGGCGAAGGCGATCGGCGAGCTGTGCTTCGAAGGGCTGCTGCGGCCCGACCCCGGCTACGAGCTGCGGTTCGACGACGTCGTCTACACGTTCTCGGCGACGCGCACCGCGTTCGGCGGGTGGGCGGTGGAGCCGGGGTCGGTCCGGCGGGCGGCGTCGGGCATTCTCGGCGACGCGGTGGTCGAGCCGTGCGACGACGTGCAGCGGTTCGTGGTGGACGCGTTCCGGTTCCTGCGCGTCGACCCGGCCACGACCGCCGGGTTCCTGGCCGAGGTGACCGCGACGCTGGCCGCCGACGTGGCGCTGGCCGCGACCGCGTGGCCCGCGGCGGAGCTGGCGGCGTTGCCGCGGGCGGAGCTGGACGGGCACCTGACCGGGCACCCGTGGCTCATCGCGAACAAGGGCCGGCTCGGGTTCTCGGCGGACGACGTGGCGCGGCACAGCCCCGAGTCGCGGACGCCCGTGCGGCTGCCGTGGCTGGCCGTGCACCGGGGGCTGGCGGAGTTCCGCGGCACGTCGGAGCTGTCCGAGGACGGCGTGCGGGCGCGCGAGCTGGACCCGGCGACGGTGGAGCGGTTCACCGACGCGGTGCAGGAGGCGGGCGTCGACCCCGAGGCCTACGTGTGGCTGCCGGTGCACCCGTGGCAGCTGGACCACGTCGTGCGCACGCTGTGGGCGCCGGAGCTGGCGACGGGCCGGATCGTGGAGCTGGGCGAGGCCCCGGACTGGTACCTGCCCACCCAGGCGATCCGCACGATGTCCAATGTGGACTCGCCGGACCGGTACCAGGTGAAGCTGCCGCTGAAGGTGCTGAACACGTCGGTGTACCGGGGCATCCCGCCGCACTGCACGCTCGCCGCGCCCGTCGTGACGCAGTGGCTCGCCGGCCTGTGGCGGGCGGACAAGCTGCTCGGCGAGTGGGGCACGGACCTGCTGGGCGAGGTCGCGTCCGTGACCGTCCGGCACCCGCAGCTGTCGCGCGCGGGCGACGTGCCGTACCAGTGGTTGGAGACGATGGGGTGCATCTGGCGGGCGCCCGTGGCGCTGCGGCCCGGCGAGCGGTCGTGGTCGCTGGCGGCGCTGCTGCACGTCGACCGCACGGGCCGGCCGCTGGTGGCGGAGTACATCGGCGACACCGACCTGGCGGTGTGGTTCGCGGCGCTGCTGCGCGCCCTGTTCCGACCGCTGCTGCACGTGCTGTACACGTACGGGATCACTTTCAACCCGCACGGCGAGAACGTCGTCGTGATCACGGACGCGGACCACGTGCCGGTCCGCGTGGCCCTGCTCGACCTGGTGGACGACGTGAACGTGTCCGTGGAGCGGGTGCCGGCGCGCGGGCTGGAACCGGACGCCCACGACCCCGTGCTGCCGCGCAAGCCGTGGCCCGTGCTGCGGCAGTACATCGTGGACGCCCTGCTGGTCGGCGTGTTCCGCCCGCTGTCCCGCCTGCTGCCGCTGGCCGAGGACCGGTTCTGGGGCATGGTGCGCGGCGAGGTCGACGCCTACCGCGACCGCTTCCCCACCCTGGCGGACCGCGTGGACTCCGGCTCCCTTACCGTCCGCGACTTCCTCCGCTACCCGCTCAACGGCTACCGGATCACCCTCGGCTACCGGGACCTGACGGCGCGCCCGCCGGTGCCGAGGACCGGCACCCTCCCCAACCCGCTGCACGACGTGCCCCCGATCCCGCCGCCCGACGGCTGGTGAGGCACGCGCCACCGGCGAGGCTCGGCCGCCTCGCCCGGTATCCCCGGCCGGGCGAGGCGGCCGGAGTCCTAGAGGCGGGCCAGGGTGAGGTAGGCGAAGCCGAAGTGCCCGCGGTAGCCGTGGAGCCAGCCGTCGCGGTGGTCGTCGACGACGCGGCGGGTCTCGGCGGCGTCCGGGTGGTCCGGGTTCGCGAGCAGCCAGCGCTCCCGGGCGGCGCACCAGCGCGACTCGAAGCTGTCCCACTCGTCGGCGTTGGCGGTGGCCAGGTTGAGCAGGCGGTAACCGCGGGCCATCGCCAGGTCGACCAGCTCGGCGAAGGTGCCGAACTCCCCGTCGCCGAAGATCTCGACCGACCGCGCGTTCGGCGGCCGCTCCCAGAAGCCGTCGCCGAGCAGGAGCGTGCCGCCGGGCCGGACGCGGTCGCGCAGGGCGTCCAGCGTCTCCGCCGTGCCGCCCCACGCGTGGGACGCGCCCATGCTGATGGCCACGTCCGCGGGCTCGGCCTGCCACGTGGTGACGTCGGCCAGCTCCAGCGTGACGCGGGACCCCAGCCCCCTGGCCTCGACGTTCGCCCGGCCGCGCGCGATGGCGTGGTCGTCGCTGTCGACCCCGAGGCCGCGCGCGTTCGGCTCGTGCTCCACCGCCCGGAGCAGGAACTCGGCCCAGCCGCAGCCGTAGTCGACCACGGTGGCGCCCGCGCCCAGGTGGAGGCTGCCGATCAGCTCGTGCGCCTTCCCGTCGGAGAGCGGCGAGTTGAAGTCGAGGTAGGTGTGACCGTTGAGCGGGGCGTCCATCCGGCCATGATCGCCTCTTCGCGGTCTCGGGCATAACCGATTTCGCCGCGGTCGCGCAGCGCGCTCCGACAGCCCACGTGCCGGACGTCGTCTCCGGGCGAACACCCCCGACGGGCTACTCCTGACCGCGGACGACCTTGCGGAGCTTCGGGAGCCGTTCCGCGATCACGCGCTCGGCGCCGCGGCCGGTGGGCTCGTAGTAGTCGCGTCCCACCAGGTCGTCCGGCGGGTACTGCTGGGTCAGCACGCCCTCCGGCACGTCGTGCGGGTAGCGGTAGCCCCGGGCGTTGCCGAGCTTCGCCGCGCCCGCGTAGTGGCCGTCGCGCAGGTGCGCGGGCACGGAGCCGATCGCGCCCTTGCGCACGTCGGACATGGCCTCGCCGATCGCGGTCGTCACGGCGTTCGACTTGGGCGCGGTGGCGAGGTGGATGGTGGCCTGGGCGAGGTTCAGGGCGCACTCGGGAAGGCCGATGAGCTGCACGGCCTGGGCGGCGGCCACGCAGGTCTGCAACGCGGTCGGGTCGGCCATGCCGACGTCCTCGCTGGCGTGGATCACCAGCCGCCGGGCGATGAACCTCGGGTCCTCCCCCGCCTCGATCATCCGGGCCAGGTAGTGCAGCGCGGCGTCGACGTCGGAACCGCGGATCGACTTGATGAACGCGCTGGTCACGTCGTAGTGCTGGTCGCCCTGGCGGTCGTAGCGGACGGCGGCCTTGTCGACCGTCGCCTCCAGCGTCGCCAGGTCGAGCACCCCGCCCGGGCCGACCGAGTCGGCCGCGGCCTCCAGCGCCGTCAACGCGCGCCGGGCGTCGCCGCCGGCCAGCCGCACCAGGTGGTCCTCGGCGTCCGGCTCCACGGTGACCGAGCCGCCGAGGCCGCGTTCGTCGGCGACGGCGCGCTTGACCAGCACGCGCACCGCGTCGTCGGTCAACGGGCGCAGCTGCAGCACCAGCGACCGCGACAGCAGCGGCGAGACGACGGAGAAGAACGGGTTCTCCGTGGTCGCCGCGACGAGCAGCACGATCCGGTCCTCCACCGCGCCGAGCAGGGCGTCCTGCTGGGTCTTGGAGAACCGGTGCACCTCGTCGATGAACAGCACGGTCGACTCGCCGGAGCGGACCAGGCGGCGGCGGGCCTCCTCGATGACCGCGCGCACCTCCTTCACGCCCGCCGACAACGCGGACAGGGCGGCGAACCGTCGGCCGGTGGCCTGCGACACGAGCGTGGCGAGGGTCGTCTTGCCGGTGCCGGGAGGGCCGTAGAGCATGACCGAGGCGGGCGACGAGCCCTCGACCAGCCTGCGCAGCGGCGCGCCGGGACCGAGCAGGTGGTCCTGCCCCACGACCTCGTCCAGGGTGCGCGGGCGCATCCGCACGGCCAGCGGCGCGTTGGCGGCGATGCGCGCGGCCTTCTCCTCCGGGTCGACGCCGAACAAGCCCTGGTCGAACAGCCCTTCGTTCACGTGTTCGACTGTAGCTCGCCCGTGCACAACCGCTGTCCGAGCGTGCAACGCCGGTTCCGCCGCAGGTCACCTCCGGTGCAGGGTGGCGGCATGAGCAGGCTGAGCCCGGAGCAGATCGCCCGGCACGCGCACGACGCGGGGTTCCGCGGGCAGGACTTGACGATCGCGGTGGCGGTCGCGCTGGCCGAGTCCGGCGGTGACCCCCGTGCGCACAACGCCACCCCGCCGGACAACTCCTACGGGCTGTGGCAGGTCAACATGCTGGGCTCGCTGGGCCCGGCGCGGCTGCGCGAGTTCGGGCTGGACTCGAACCGGGAGCTGTTCGACCCGGCGGTGAACGCGCGGGCCGCCAACCGGATCTCCGGCGACGGCCGGTCGTGGACGCCGTGGACCACGTACACGAGCGGCGCCTACAAGCGGCACCTGGACGAGGCGCGGCGGGGCGTCGAGGCGATGAAGCGCGGCGGGTCGCGGGGCGGCTCGGGTGGCGGCGGGGGTGGCGGCTCGCGCGGCGGTGGTCCCCGCGGCGGCGGCTCCGGGGGCGGCGGGTTCTCCGTCGACGTGGGCGTGCTGCGCGACTACGCCCGGCGGACCCGGAACACGGCCGACGAGCTGACCGCCCTCGGACGGCGGCACGTGCGCGAGGTGCGGGAGATCGCCGACGACAGCTTCGGGCGGATCGGCAGGCAGTCCGGGTTCGCCGACGCGCTGGACAACTTCGGCGCGGCGCTGCGCAAGCAGGTCAAGGCCGTCGCGCACAACACCGACGCGCTGGCCACGTCCGCCGGCCGCTCGGCCAGGGCCTACCGGGACCAGGACGACGACACGGCCCGCTCGCTCGGCGGCGGACGCCTCATCAGCGGTGGAGGGGAAGGGTAGTGGACACCCGAGCGATGGCCCGGCACTTCGCCGAGAGCATGATCGGCCACCGGAACTCGTTGGCGGGCAAGGTGGAGGACGCGGTGAAGGCGCAGTACGCGCTGCACCAGACCGCGTCCGCGCTCACCGACCGGCACGAGGACCAGCACAAGGCCGCCCGGACCGTGCTGGAGCACTGGAAGGGCGACAACTCCGAGGGTTTCGAGAAGCGGTCCGGCCGGCTCGGCCGGCAGCTGCGCGTCACCGCCGACGCGGCGCGCGACGCGGAGAAGATCGTCGCCGGCGTGTCGAGCGCGCTGGCCACCGGGCACGCGCGGGCGCGGC
This sequence comes from Saccharothrix hoggarensis, assembly GCF_042678885.1. Taxonomy (GTDB): domain Bacteria; phylum Actinomycetota; class Actinomycetes; order Mycobacteriales; family Pseudonocardiaceae; genus Actinosynnema; species Actinosynnema hoggarensis. The sequence goes on along the minus strand of NZ_JBHTLK010000217.1, from coordinate 1,418 downwards.
AGGCCGTGGACGAGTACCTCGACCAGGCCGTGCGGCTGCTGGACGCCGGGGTGGCCGTCGGCACGCGGGCCGCGCTGCTGAAGGCCGTCGCGGCGGCGGCCGACCTGGAACCCCGGTACACCAAGGAGACCACGGCGACCGTGCGGCAGGTGCGGGCCGAGCTGGTGGACGCCGCCCGCAAGCTGCGCGCGCTGGAGAAGGACGTCGAGCACGACGGCGTCGCGGACGGCCGCCCGGACCGCGCCCGGGGCCGCACCCGCCCGTCCAACGTCCGCGCCCGGGGCCGGTCCCGCACGATCATCTCGGCGGCCCGGCGCGAGCTGGGCACCCGCGAGAACCCGCCCGGCAGCAACCGCAACCCGTACGGGCCGACGGCGGCGTGGTGCTCGTCGTTCACCACGGCGATGTGGCGCAAGGCCGGGGTGGACATCCCGATCCTGCCGTTCACCGGCGACGTGTACCGGTGGGGGCAGCGGCGCGGCAAGGCGTACACGAACCTGAGCGCCGCGAAGCCCGGTGACGTGCTGCTGTTCGGCAGCGGGCCGAGCAGCCCGTCCACCAGCACGCACATCGGGATCGTGGAGAAGGTCTCGAACGGGACGGTGACGTTGATCGAGGGCAACTCGGGCGACAGCGTGCGGCGCAACACGCACAAGCTCAGCTCGGCCACGTTCTACGGCGGGGTGCACCCGTGATCACGGCGCACGCGCAGGACCCGGACCGGGGCATCTCGGTGGAGGTCGGTCCCGGCGGCGGGCTGCGGGACCTGGTGCTGGACGCCCGGTCGCTGCGGCTGGGGCCGTCGGGGTTGGCGAACGCGATCCTGGGCCTGGTCGACACGGCGACGGCGCGGGCGAACGCGCGGGCCCGGTACGCGGTGGGCGACGACGTGGCGGCGCTCGGGCTGGACGTGGAGGCGAAGCTGGTGGAGTCGGTGGAGGAGACCACTCCCGAGACGTGGCGGGTGTGATGGGGCTCGGTGAGCGGTTGGACGCGGTGCGGCGGACGGCTTCGGCGTCGGGCGTGGCGGTGGTGGTCGACCTGCACGGCAAGCTGGTCGACCTGTCCTTCACGCGGGAGGCGCTGGACCTGCCGCCCGGACGGCTCGCGGCGATCGTGCGGGAGCTGGCCGAGGAGGCCGCGGCGGCGGCGTTGGCGGAAGGGCTGGCGGTGGTGGGCGAGGTCGTGCCGGCGGAAGCCTTGGGTTGACGTTCCGGAGTGGTGACGTGGGGCCGGGTGCCGGGGCGGTACTGCGGCGTGATGACGCGGGCGGGGTCCGCGTCACCACGCGTCTTCCGACAGCTTCGGCTGGTGCACCGGCTCCTCGTCCGCCGGGCGGGGCGGCGCGGCCGGCGCGGCGGCCACGTGCGGCGGCGCCGGCAGCCACTCGGGCAGCTCGTCGATCACCCCGGCGTCGA